>JAZUIT010000355.1:0-61313 GCA_045642385.1 Acutalibacteraceae bacterium | reverse complement strand
TGAACATTACAAAGTTATAAAACTATTTTAAATCAAGATATGAAACTTTTGACAGAATTTTATACGCTTTTTTATTCATACCGTAACAATTTTCCATACCGTCAGTTGTTTTAACAGGCTCTGCTATTGCTTCAACACCTTCAAGACTTATGGTTACCTCTTCACCGGCTTTAAGGTCAACTGTGTATTCAATTCCGTTTACTGTATAGTCTTTGTTTGATACTACCTTTTCGCCGCCGAAATCCGCTTTAATTACACAGGGTTCACCTGCAAGGCTTTTTACATTTACCCACTGTAATTTACCGTTTTTCATACCGGCGGACACTCTGAACGCACCCTCGGCGCAAAGATTATCTATTGTAACATCCTGCCATTTATCGGGGATTGCCGGGAAAATATGTATATTGTTATCCCAGCTTTGTATCAACATATCGAGCATAGAATTTGCGGCTGAAACAGGTGTTTCAATAACAGCACCGCCATGCTCTTTATACATAGTATTGGGACGGATAAATTTTGACCAGAGAGTTGATAAAAATTTAAGCGCATTGTTACCGTCACCCATTGTAGCAAACATTGATGCCGCACCGGTTTGAGAATAACCCTCCAGCTCCTTGGGCATTGAGTGCCACTGTGCTATGGATTTTACTATCTTTTCCCTCTCCTCATCAACATAAGGGCTTAAAAGGTGTAAAGGATAGAACATAAGCAAATGTGAATAATGTCTGTGCGATTTTGCCATAGGATAATTTCTTGAAATTTGGAAGCCTTCCTTTTCGTTTTCCGGGAAAGGTGCAATATTTTCAAGAATATCTTTCCATACGGCTAAGTTTTCGTCCTCGACATTTAAAATATCACATATCTTTATAAGCGTCTTACAGCCCCACCTGAGCAGAGAATGGTCATAGTTACAATCCCAGTCAACAATACCGTATTCAGGGGAAGATGTGGGCATAATATGATATTTTCCGTCATCCTCTTTTATGAGGAAATATCTGTAATACTGCACCGTTCTTTTAAGCAGAGGATAGATTACATCTTCGAGGATTTTATTATCCATTGTCATTCTGTAATTGAGATAACAGCAATGTAATATCCAGGTAAGGTTACCTAATTCCACATAACCCTCCTTATCTCTGCCGGGAACTGCGACAAGTGAAGTAAGGTTTGCGGTGGTATTTGAACCGATGCCTGCACAGTCTTTTCTGTACGGCTCGTCAACATTATTTACAAGGTTGTCAAACTCTTTCAGGAGATTTTTCCACAATGACGAAGCCACTTCAAGCTGATTTGCAGGGTACATAGGCTCATAAGTAAGCTGAACATTTAAATTCCAGAAACCTGCCGGCCATGATGTTGTTGTAAGCCAAGGACCTATTGTATCAATAATTTTTCCGTCAGCCCTTGTGGCGGAGGCCATCTTATAAATCTGAATCCAGTAAAATTCCTCAAAAACGCTGTCGGAAACAGAAACAAAACTCCTCTGATAACAGTTATGCCACCAGTCAAGATGAATTTTTCTTATTTCTTCTTCGTTTGTTTCTGCATCAATTACATTATTTTTAACAGCAGCAATTGAAGCATCAACATCATCGGAATTTGCAATACTGTAATAAAGCTTATTAACATTTCCTTTTTTAACGGTTTTCCAACCGGTTGAATAAGCACCGTAACAATACTTAGGCTGTGTGCAAATATCAATACCGTCAATATTGCTGTAAAAGCACATTTTCGGCATTTCGTAGTTGTGATTATAACGATTGTTGTCGTTAAGCTCACGCATTTTTGTCTGACGGGGACTTTCGGCATAAGCCGGGTGCCATTGAAATTTACTGTTCTGCTCCCCTTCCGTTGCCGTCCATTCAAACACAGTTGCATCCCTGTCGGAAGCAATATATGCACTGTAATTTATTTCACCGCAGTCGGTAATTACCGTACCTGTGACAGTTGCATCATAAATATGAACACGCATTGAGCCGTCTGTCACCTTACCGACGGTTTTCAAAACAAAATCACCTATCGGCAATCTTGCGGTCTGGAACATTTTATCGTTTACATGAACACCCTTCGGCGGTCTGTTATCATGAATACAGGTATGTCCCAATTTTATAATAAGCTCTTCATTCTCATTGTGATAAAGTAATGCACCGAAATTACCGTTGCCCAAAAAAGCACCCTCGTCCCATTTATGGGGTAAATCATCGCACACTATATCACTCTTTGCTAAAAATTTTTCCCAATCAATTGCCCGTTTCAAAGCTGTCACCTACTCTGCGATTATATCAAGCTCGCCGTTATTATTTTTAATCTGCATAGAATTAAATCCAACACCGATATTATCAACAATCAGGGAAGCAATTCTATCTTCAACACTTCTTCTGATAATATTTCTTAAATCTCTGGCACCTCTTGCGTTGTCACTCATTTTGCTGACAATTGCAGAGGGAACATCATCTTCCCAGCTGAATTTTATACCCTTATCCGAAAGAGGTTCCACAAGCTCTTTTAACATAAGGACTGCAATTTTCTCATAATTTTCATTTGTGAGGTCATTGAATACAACAATTTCATCAACTCTGCCCAAAAATTCGGGGCGTAAAAATTCATTAAGTGCCTTTAATATTTTTTCCTTTGTGGCATCGCCCTTTGTTTTTCCGAAGCCCAGGGTACCTTCCTTTCGGTCACTGCCGGCATTTGAAGTCATAATGATTACCGCATTTTCAAAGCTTACATTTCTGCCCTGTGCATCGGTAATTTTACCCTCGTCAAGAATTTGCAGGAGGATATTCATAACATCGGGATGTGCCTTTTCGATTTCGTCAAACAGAATTACGGAATACGGCTTTCTTCTCACCTTTTCGGTAAGCTGACCCGCCTCGTCATATCCGACATATCCCGGAGGTGAGCCGATAATTCTTGAAACGCTGTGCTTTTCCATAAACTCCGACATATCAAGCCTTATAAGAGTTTCCGGAGTGTCGAAAAGCTCTGTTGAAAGTTGTTTTACAAGCTCGGTTTTACCCACACCGGTGGGACCGACAAAAATAAATGAAGACGGTCTTCTTCGGGGACTTATCTGCACTCTGCCCCGTCTGATTGCGGCGGATACTTTGGCTACTGCATCATCCTGACCGATAATTTTTTCTTTTAATCTGCTTTCAAGGTCTTTTAATCTTCTGAGTTCGCTTTCAATAACCTTTTGTGCCGGAATACCTGTCCAAAGCTGAACAACGGTGGCAAGGTCATCCTCACGGACATTGTTGTCGGCGGCAAGCTCTTCCAATTCCTTACGCTTTGACTCGTAATTTAAAATTTCGCCCTTAATTCTTGCAATTTCTTCGTAATCTATATCATCGGTAGCTTCAAGTAATCTGCTCTGCTCATTTCTGAGAAGCTCCAAGTCATTTTCACATATTTCAAGCTCACTGATATTTTTATTTCTCAGATTCGCACAGGTGCAGGCTTCATCCAATAAATCAACAGCCTTGTCCGGCAAAAATCTGTCATTAATATATCTTTCGGACAAAATAACCGCACGGTAAATCAGAGAGTCACTGATTTTAACTCTGTGGTACTCCTCATAATAATCCTTAATGCCCAAAAGCATTTTATAAGTGTCCTCGATAGAGGGTTCCTCAACCTTAACCGGCTGTAATCTTCTTTCAAGTGCCGCATCCTTTTCGATATACTTTCTGTATTCTGAGAAAGTTGTTGCACCGATAATCTGAATTTCGCCCCTTGACAAAGCCGGCTTCAAGATATTGGCGGCATTCATTGTACCCTCGGCATCACCGGTACCGACAAGGTTATGAACCTCATCAATAAAGAGGATAATATTACCCTCCGCCTTAACTTCCTCCACAAGACCTTTTATACGGCTTTCAAACTGACCTCTGAACTGAGTTCCCGCAACCAAAGCGGTAAGGTCAAGCAAATGAATTTCCTTTTTAGCAAGCTTTGCAGGCACATCGCCGGAAGCAATACGCAAAGCTAAGCCCTCGGCAATAGCGGTTTTACCTACACCCGGTTCACCGATTAAGCAGGGGTTATTCTTGGAACGGCGGCACAAAATCTGAATTACTCTGTAAATTTCGTTTTCTCTGCCTATTATTCTGTCAATTTTGCCGTCCCGTGCCTTGGCAGTCAAGTCGGTACAATATTGACCCAAAAACTTCCTTTTCGTTTTCTTTTTGTGCTTTCCTTTGGAAGCCTTTTCATCTTCCTTTTCTTCTTTTTCTTCATTTTTATCGGAAACAGACGGCACTTCCGAAGGCATTTCCATACTGCCGAAGCCCTGCATAAAGGGGAATGTTCCTGCACCGCCCAGTTGAAAATCTTCATTTTCCATCATTTCGCCCAACTGGTCTCCGAGATTTTCCATTTCCTCCTCGGTAACGCCCATAGACTGCATCATCTGCTTAATGGGACCAATATTCATTTCCATAGCACATTTTACACAAAGTCCTTCCGGGGTTGCTTTCTCCCCCTCGACCTTTGTGATGAAAAATACAGCAGGTCTTTTTTTACATCTACTGCACATCACTTTGTTCATAGTATAGGTAACTCCTTATTGTTTATTGTTTATTATTTCATCCATTATATCATCAATAACAGAGTCAATATCTAAATTTAAAAAGCTGTTGAGTTCGGTTTCGTCAAATTCCTCCTCAGTAGCAACGGGAATTTCGGTTTCTTCTTTTTTTTCTTCAAGAGTAACCGGTGCTTCTGCTTCTTCCGGCTGAGCTTCTACGGTAACAGAAAATCCGGATTTTGCTTCTTCCGGTTCGTCCTCAACAGTAACGGAAAAGCCTTGTTGAAATTCAGATTCCCGCGGTTCTTGATTTACGGTAATTTCAGGTTGAGCTTCGGGTTCAATATTTTCACTGACTTTAAAATCGGTTTCAACATCTTGTGCGACCTCAACATCAGTATTAACAGAAAATTCCTCTTTTATCTCCGGTTCCTTAACCTCCCCGGAAATATTATTCTTGCGCTCATTTATCTGTCTGATAACAGGGGGAATATAACTCAACAGCGCAACAAGGGTAAGCAAGGCTGATGTTATAACCAAAGCAACCGTTACCCACTGAGGTATTTCCATCCATGCAAGCTGATGCACATTAAGCGGTACTATTCCGATTTCAGGACCAAAAGCCATAATTGCTATCATAATAAAATAGAAGCAAAAAGTTGCAAGCTTTCCGTAAATTTCCGCCGCAATAGGTTTATATTTGCACAAAAGCAAAACAGCGCCTATCAAAAGCATCAATATTTCCTTCGCAACAAAGAACAGGAATACCCAGCACAAAAAACTGTTATAAAGGCGATTTGCACTATTCTTAAATGTTATAAAGAACAATACTGCCAATGTCATTTCCGTAAGCTTATCTGCTATGGGGTCAAGCACTTTTCCCAATTCCGACACCTGATTAAAGGCTCTTGCAATTTTGCCGTCAAATAAATCCGACAATCCGGACAAAGCTAAAATGCCGCAGGCGTAAAGATACTCCCCATTATAAAAATAGTAAGCGAAAAATGGTACACATACAATTCTCAAAAATGATAACAAATTTGGTACTGTAAAAATTTTGTTTGATTTTTCTGCCATATATATTTCCTCCAGAATTAGATTTTAATATTCAACATATCACTTTTTTCCTGTAAAAAGGATATTACATACGAACTGTTTATATCAATATCCGATTTATTACTGTCTGTCTTTTTCTCCGGCACAAGTCCGGCAGCAAAGACAATAACCACAGCCAACACAACCACAATAATTGCGCCCTTAAATGCACCGAATGCCAAACCCAAAAGCCTGTCAAACAGCCTGACCGGAGAATTATCCACCGTTTTACAGATAACTCTTGCAAGCAAACCTAAAATAATTGAGCATATTATCACCAGGGCTATAAAAATTATTATACGCATTACACCTGTCATCGCCGGTCTGACAACCGTTTCGGACAGCTTATATGCCGCATCCTCGCCGGACAAATCAAGCTTTGAAATTTCCTTTGAAATATTCACGGAGCTGAAGCCGTGCTTTGAAGCAAAATTATATATAAACTTCGGTATGCTGTCGAGAATTGATTTTATATGTACTGCTGTCTGTTCAATCCCTGTTTCTTCGATTTTTTCCGATATTGCCGCAACTATTTTTTCACCGAAAAGCTTATCATACAGCACATCCGATAAATATTTACTTATGAAATAAGAAGCACATACGGAAAACACCGTTGACAAAACCCCGATAAGGCTTTTTACCATACCTTTAAATAATCCTATTGCAGCGAAAATTATTAATATCACGGCAAAAATAACATCTAAGATGCTGACCATAATCTCATCTCCCATATTGGATAATTGTATCACGATAAGGCAAAAATAACAAGTGAAAAAGGTAAATCTTTTGTAATATTATTTATCAATATTATTTCTCACACTGTACCTGTTAATGATACCTGATGAAAAAACATAACATTTCGAACCGATTATAGTCATTTCCTTTATATCGCCCTGAACCTCAATCTCACCGATTTTTTTGCCCCGTCTGTTATAGCAATATACTTTGTCCGCACATTGAACTGCAAAATAGCTTTCACCGCAGGCAACTTTTTTCACACTGCTTGAAATTTCAGCTCTGCATATTTCTTTTCCGTACTCGTTATAAAAAACAATAATATTGGAATTAATACCCGAATATTTTAAAAACTGCAACACGGAATTTCCGTTTGAGCTTACATAATAATTTGCAAGAGTATTGCTGTTAAACAGTTCGTCATCCTCACGCTTATTATTTGAGCTTATTATACTTCTTACATTATCTCCTAAAACTTCAATCTTGTTTCCCCGTGTAAAAGAAACATTAAACAGTGCTGATTTTGAGAACTCAATTTTTCCTGTCGGTTCAGCAGAGCTTAAAGAAAAAATATACACCGTTGAAAGAATTTCCGCATCCTTTTGCGAAAGAACGATAGCAGCACACTTTTTTCCGTTATCTGAAATTGCAACATCTACAATATAGCCCGATGAACATTCCCATTTAAAAAGCACATCCTTACTTTTTGACAGCACCTCCATAGTACATTTGGAGCTTTTTCCTTTTGTTGCTGCAACAATTCTACCGCTTGAAGAAATATCCGCTGACAGAATATTCTGCTTTAAATCCTCTTCCCAAATTATTTTTGACTTATTATGTAAACGGATTTTTCCCGAACCACGGTCAAACACAAGATATTTATTTTCGTTGGTTCTCAATGCCGGTAAAGAATAAATATGCTGTTGCTCGCTTGTTTTCTTTGCGGTATTATCAAGCATATATGTCCTGTCATTTGTTAAAATAATCAGTTTACCGTCTACCGTTTTTACTGCATCAATGTCGGAAACATTATCCTCGTAAGGATAGCCGTCGCCGGAGCTCATTGTTTCGAAAAAATCCGAAATGCCCTTTGCGGCACTTGCAAAGGAAACTCCGTTCATTGTTCCCGCAATTAAAAATAATATTATAAAAATAAAGATTATCAAAAATACTGAAACAACTATTTTTGACGGTTTTGTTTTATTTTTGCTTTTATTCATAAATTCACCCCGTAACTGACCTTATTAAGATAAAGTCCGTGAGCAGGTGCTGTTATCCCTGCCCTGTTTCTGTCCCTGCTTTCTATTATATCGGACAAATCATCAGCCTGTATTTTTCCCTGCGCCACATACAATAAAGTACCGGTAATTATTCGCACCATATTATATAAAAATCCGTCGGCGGTAATATGAAAAATTACCTCGTTACCCTGCCTTTCAACACCTATATCTTTAACGGTTCTCACCGTGCTTTCGACCTGACTGCCAACCGAACAGAAACCGGCAAAATCGTGAGTACCCAAAAAACTTTTTGAAGCTTCATTTAAAATTTTTTCATCTAATATGTATTTGTAATGCAAATGAGTTTTTTCAAAAAAAGGATTCCTGATTTCCGTATTCCATATTTTATAAATGTATTCCTTTTTTTCACAGTCAAATCTTGCGTGAAAGCTTTCCGCAACATCAAAGCAACCGAGTACACTTATGTCAAAGGGCAAATTTCCGTTTAAAGCTTTGATAATTTTATCGCAGGGCATCGGATTTTCAGTTTTAAAATTACAGAAAAATTCATTTGCGTGTACACCTGCATCCGTCCTGCTGCAACCGTTCACACGGATTTTTTGCGAAAATATTTTTGACAGCGCATTTTCAACAAATCCCTGAACCGTATCTGCGTTATCCTGAACCTGCCAGCCGTGATAATTTGTACCGCAGAAAGAAAGCTTCAATAAAATATTTCTCATTTTTACCTCATATTATATGTGCAAAAAATTTATTTAACAGAATAATTCCTGCTGTAAATACCGCAACAATAATTACGGACACAATATCTCTGAATGAAATTTTTACGGATTTCATTTTCGTCCTGCCGTCACTGCCGGTATAACAGCGACATTCCATAGCAAACGCCAGCTCATAAGCTCGTCTGAACGAAGACACGAACAAAGGAATTAAAACAGGAATAAGGGATTTTATTCTGCTTAACAATCCCCCTGTATCAAAGCTTGCACCCCTTGCCTTTTGGGCGTTCATAATTTTATCCACTTCTTCTATTAAAGTCGGAATAAATCTCAGTGCCAAGGTCATCATCATAGCAAGAGTTGAAACGGGAATTTTAAATATTTTTAAGGGCGACATAAGCCTTTCCAATGCATCTGTAAGCATTGTGGGGGTTGTGGTGTAGGTGAGCAAAGAGCTTGCAATTACCAAAGCCACAATTCTGATTATCATAAACAGCGAAAAAATAAGTCCGTATTCGGTTATTTTTATAAATTTAAATTCAAATAAAATTTTACCGTCCTGAATATAAAAAATATTCAATATGGAAGTAAAAATCACGATAACCGCCAAGGGTTTTATACTTTTTAATATTGTTTTAACAGGGATTTTTGAAATTAAAGTAATTCCCAACAAGCTTACAAGCATTAGTCCCAGCGACCAGAAATTTTTCACAAGGAAAATATCAACTATAAATGCTATTGTCAGCACTATTTTTATTCTCGGGTCAAGCCTGTGTACCAGGGAATTTCCTGCAAAATACTGTCCTATGGTAATATCTCTGATCATTTTTTCTTCCCCCTTATCAAAGAGAGAAGAACTTCTCTTCCCTGTTCTACGGTATAGATATTTTCGGGAACATCAATACCTTTTTCACGAAGTGACATAAACGCCTTTGTTATCTGAGGAACTGCCAAGCCATAGTCTTCAAGCTCCTTTGAGCGGGAAAAAACATTTTCCACCGTATCATACATTGCAACCCTTGCCTTGTTCATAACAAGCACTTTTTTTGCAAGCCTTGCCACATCCTCCATGGAATGAGAAACAAAAATTACGGTTTTACCTGTCTGCTGACGGTAATTTTTTATCATGGCAAAAATCCTGTCACGACCTGCCGGGTCAAGTCCTGCGGTAGGCTCATCAAGTACAAGAATTTCCGGTTTCATCGCCATAACACCGGCAATTGCAACTCTTCTTTTTTCACCGCCCGACAAATCAAAAGGAGATTTATTAAAATATGCCGGGGAAATATTAACATATTCTGCGGCTTCTCTTACAGCTTTGTCAAGCTCTTCACCGGACAAATTCATATTTTTAGGACCGAAGGCTATATCCTTATAAACCGTTTCCTCAAAAAGCTGATATTCGGGATACTGAAAACACAAACCCACCTTAAACCTTGCTTCATGAACGGTTTTCTTAGACTGCCATATATCCTGACCGTCAACTAAAACCTGTCCCTTTGAGGGCTTTAACAGTCCGTTAAAATGCTGAATAAGGGTACTTTTACCTGAGCCTGTGTGTCCGATAATTCCAACAAGCTCGCCCTTTTCGATGCTGATATTTACATTTTCAATTGCCGAAAACCTGTACGGTGTTCCGACGCTGTATTCATGTGACAGATTTCTGGTTTCCAAAATGGGCATTATACTAATTCCTTTATTATACTTTGAGTAAATTCTTCAACATTTAATATATCATCGGGCAGATTTATTCCGTCTTTTCTGAGAAGTCCCGCAAGCTCTGTCACCTGTGGAACATCAAGACCGATAGACTTTAATTTATCAATATTTCTAAACACATTTTTCGGTGTTGAGTCCATAACGACCCTTGCCTTATCCATGACAATAACTCTGTCCGCCTGTACGGCTTCATCCATAAAATGAGTTATATATAAAACGGTTATACCAAGCTCTTTATTAAGCCTTTTTACGGTTTTCATAACCTCTTTTCTGCCCACCGGGTCGAGCATCGCTGTCGGCTCGTCAAGCACAATACAGTCGGTTTTCATAGCAAGAGTACCGGCTATTGCGACCCTCTGCTTCTGTCCGCCGGACAGCTTGTGGGGTTCATATTCCTTAAACTCGTACATACCTACGGTTTTTAAAGCTTCGTCAACCCGTCTGCGAATTTCCTTAGGTTCTACACCTAAATTTTCCAATCCGAAAGCCACATCATCCTCAACAATAGTTGCCACAATCTGATTATCCGGATTTTGAAAAACCATACCCACGGTTTTTCTTATATCAATTTTTTTATCCTCTTGGGAAGTATCCATACCATTTACAAGCACCTTTCCTTCGGTAGGTATGTTTATTGCATTACAAAGCTTTGCAAGAGTGGATTTTCCCGAACCGTTATGCCCTAATACCACCGTAAACTCACCTTTATTTATTGTGAGGTTTACATTATTTACAGCCAATGGCAGAACCTTTTCTTCCTCATCGGAAGTATAACGGAAGCTGACATTTTTAAATTCTATTATTTTTTCGTCCATATTGCACTCCCGCCGCAGGGCAAAATTTTATCCGTGCCCGAAACTCTTATTCCGATTTCATCGCAACGGGTAACACCGCCCAAATTTTCTGTAAGTCCGTCAAGTATATATTTCATAACCGCTGTTGAAATTCCGGTTGTATAGGAATTAATAAGCATCATAAGGGGGTCAGGTGACAAAAGCCCCATACAAAGCTCAACAAACTCATATATTTCGTTTTCTAACTTCCAAACCTCGCCGTTGGGACCTCTGCCGTAGGACGGCGGATCCATAATTATAATATCGTATGTATTGCCGCGCCTGATTTCACGCTTTGCAAATTTAATACAGTCATCCACAATCCAGCGGACAAATTTATCCTGCACGCCGGAGGCAACCGCATTTTCCTTTGCCCACAAAACCATACCCTTTGAAGCGTCAACATGAACCACATCCGCACCTGCCGCCAATGAAGCTATTGTAGCACCGCCGGTATAGGCAAAAAGATTTAATACCTTAACCTTTCTGTCCGCATTTTTTATGACGGATGTGAGCAAATCCCAGTTGACGGCCTGCTCCGGGAAAATACCCGTATGCTTAAATCCCATGGTTTTTACATTAAATTTCAAATCATTATAGCCTATCTGCCAGGCATCGGGAAGCTTTTTAAACACATCCCAATAACCGCCGCCCGTGGATGAACGGACATATCTTGCATCCGCTTTTTTCCACAAGGGGTGATTTTTAGGCGTTTTCCATATAACCTGAGGATCGGGGCGGATTAAAATATAATCCCCCCAACGCTCCAATTTTTCACCGCATGAGCTGTCAAGCAGCTCATAATCCTTCCAATTATCAGAAAATCTCATTTTTACTCCGTTAAATAAGTCTGTATTTTACAACCTCTGCAATTTCATTTGCAAGATTTTTAATTTTTTCCTCGTCCTTGCCCTCTACCATAACACGGATAACAGGCTCGGTTCCTGAGGGTCTTAACAACACTCTGCCGTCATTTCCCAGCTCTTTTTCGGCATTTTTAACGGCAAACTGCACCTCTTTATCGGTTGAGCAACGGTTTTTACCGAGCTTTGACACCTTAACATTAATAAGAACCTGGGGATAAACCGTCATAATCTTTTTAAGCTCCGACAAAGGTTTGCCGGTTCTTTTCATAATCTGAATTATCTGTGCCGCCGTAATCTGACCGTCGCCGGTAGTAGCAAACTCTTTAAATATTATATGACCTGACTGCTCGCCGCCGATTGAATAGCCGTTCTGAACCATATTTTCAAGAACATATCTGTCACCGACTTTTGTGGCTTCAAAATTAATCTCGTGTTCTTCGCAGAACTTTTTAAGTCCCATATTTGACATAATTGTACCCACTACGGTATTTCTGTTAAGCTTTCCGCGCTCTTTCAAATCCATGGCACAGATGGCAATAATCTGGTCACCGTCAACTTCCTCGCCGTTTTCGTCAACAGCCAAAAGTCTGTCAGCATCACCGTCAAAGGCAAAGCCTGCCATAAGCTTATGCTTAACTACATATTTTTTCAGCTTATCGAGGTGAGTTGAACCGCAATCTCTGTTAATATTCGTACCGTTATAAGTATCGGAAATTACATGACAGGTTGCACCCAATCTTATGAACAACTCGGAAGCCGTAACGCAAGCCGAACCGCAGGCACAGTCAAACGCCAAATCCATACCGGAAAAATCAAGTTCGACAGTTGAACGGACATGCTCAATATAATCAAAAACTGCCATATCCGAACGGGTAATTCTACCCACATCGCCGCCGATTTTAACGGGCGGCGTGGCTGTTTCGTCAAGGATAATGCTTTCTATTTTTTCTTCCAGCTCATCGGGTAATTTATATCCGTCAGAGCGGAAAATTTTAATTCCGTTATATTCGCATGAGTTATGGGATGCGGAAATCATTATGCCTGCATCATAACCGTATCTTTTTACAAGAAAAGCAACCGCAGGTGTCGGAATTACACCCAAAAGCATTACATCTGCTCCTACGGAGCATAAACCGGAAGCCAATGCGGATTCAAGCATTTCCGAAGAAATTCTCGTATCCATACCAATCATAACACGGGGTCTCACAATAGATTCATCCACAAGAACCATTGCAGCGGCTCTGCCTATCTGCATAGCAAGCTCACATGTAATTTCAGTATTTGCAACGCCTCTTGCACCGTCTGTACCGAACAATCTACCCATAATACCATTCCTTTTCTAAATTTTATCTATTTATAACCATTGAGTGAAAAATAGATTTTATTCTTTAAAATAGTTTCTTTTCAGTTAGGAGTTAGGAGTTTCGGTGCATTTTGCAAAGCAAAATGTCATTGTAAAATATTATTTGTAACTTTGATAAAGCAATTAATATGGGTGTGGGTGGAACCCACCATCCATTGCACATTGCTAATTGCACATTAAAATTTAAAACTTTGCTGTCCCGGAACGGGGATTCCGAAATGTGCATAACCTGCCGGGGTAACAACTCTGCCACGGGGTGTACGGCTCAAAAATCCTATCTGCATTAAATAAGGCTCGTAAACATCCTCAATTGTGACGGCTTCCTCGCCTATTAATGCGGCTATTGTTTCAAGTCCCACGGGACCTCCGTTGTAATTATCTATCATACTCATAAGCAAATGCCTGTCAACGGAGTCAAGTCCCAGTTCGTCAATCTCCATTTTTTCCAAAGCAAGCCTTGCGGTTTCAAGAGTAATTACTCCGTCACCCATAACCTGAGCATAATCCCTTGCACGCTTTAAAAGTCTGTTTGCAATTCTCGGTGTTCCTCTTGAACGGGAAGCTATCTCATAAGCTCCATCCTCATCAATTTCAATATTTAGTATGCCCGCACTTCGTGTAATTATTTGCATTAATTGTTCAGGTGTATATAATTGTAAACGAAGCACCACACCGAATCTGTCACGCAAGGGAGCAGAAATCTGTCCTGCCCTTGTAGTAGCACCTACCAAAGTAAAATGGGGTAAATCCAATCTTATTGACCTTGCGGAAGGACCTTTTCCTATAATTATGTCAAGGGCATTGTCCTCCATGGCAGGGTACAAAATTTCGCTTATATTTTTTGAAACACGGTGAATTTCGTCAATGAAAAGCACATCGCCCTCACTCAAATTAGTAAGCAAAGCAGCCAAATCACCCTGTTTTTCAATAGCGGGTCCGGAAGTTATACGGATATTTACACCCATACGGTTTGCAATTATACTTGCAAGGGTGGTTTTACCCAGTCCCGGAGGACCGTAGAGCAATACATGGTCGAGGGTTTCCCCCCTGTTCAATGCCGCCTCCATATATATATTCAGATTTTCTTTAACTTTGTCCTGCCCTATATATTCACTTAAAGTTTTCGGTCTTAAAGATACCTCAATATCACCGTCAGCCTGTGAAAAATCAGGGTCTACAAATCTATCATCCATAATTTACCTCTTATAAAACTGACATCGCTTTTAAAGCAAGCTTAATAAGTTCTTCAACGGACAAATGCGGGTCAAGCTTTGATACTGTGTTTGTGGCTTCCGTCTTACTGTAACCCAAGGCACACAGAGCATCCACCGCTTCCCTTGCGTTATCCTTTAATGAAGAAGCAAAAGCACCGCCCAAATCGGAAACATTGATTTTTTCCGGAATGCCTGCCGCCATTTTTTCTTTCAATTCAAGTATAATTCTGTTAGCCTTTTTTGCACCTAATCCCGGTGCGGCACTTATAGCCTTTGCGTCCTCTGCGGCTATTGCAACCGCTAACTCGGTGGGTGTCATATTAGAAAGCACAGCCAACGCCATTTTGGGACCTACCCCGGAAACGGTTATCAGAAGCTTGAAACATTCCAGCTCTTTTTTATCATAAAAGCCGTACAAATCCATAGCATCCTCACGGACACTCAAATGGGTATACAGGGTTATTTCATCATCTGAACCTGCAATTTTATTTAATGTGTTGGTAGTTGTTGCACACAGAAAAGAAACTCCAGAACAACACACAGCCACATTGGCTTCATCATAATATACAATTTTTCCCGTCAAAGAATAAAACATTATTTTAATCCTTTCAACAATAAAGAGTTACTTGCGTGAGCGTGGCATATTGCCATAGCCAAAGCATCTGCGGTATCATCGGGTTTTGGTACGGATTTTAAATTAAGCATAAGCCTTGTCATTTCCTGAACCTGCTTTTTTTCAGCTCTGCCGTAACCTACCACACTTTGTTTTACCTGTAATGGAGTATATTCAAATATTTTCAGGTGATGCTTCCTTGCGGCTAAAAGCAAAACACCTCTCGCCTGTCCCACATCAATTACCGTTTTGGCGTTCGTATTATAGAAAAGCTTTTCAATGGACAAAGCCTCGGGATGATATTTTTCTATAATAGAATTAATTTCGTCATATATCTGTTCAAGGCGAAAATCAAAATCTGTTTTTGCCTCGGTTGTCACAGCACCGAAATCAATTACTTTAAACTTATTTCCGGTGTAGTCAATTACTCCCCAACCTACAATGGCATAACCGGGGTCAATGCCTAAAATTATCATTTCTTATCCCTTTCACGAATAACCATCTTTGTGGGAGTACCCTCAAGCCCGAAAACCTCACGAATCTGATTGTCAATATATCTTTGATAGCTGTAATGGAACAATTCCTTATTGTTCACAAAGCATACAAATGTCGGCGGTCTTGTGGAAGCCTGAGTGATATAATAAATTTTAAGTCTTCTGCCCTTGTCCGATGGCGGTTGTACCCTTGCGGTGGCATCTGCCAGCACATCATTGAGCTTACCTGTGGAAATTCTCATAGCATTCTGACTGTCAACAAATTTAATAAGCTCAAACAATCTGTCAATCCTCAAACCCGTTTTAGCGGAAATAAAAATTATGGGAGCATAAGACATAAATGCTAAATCAGCCATTAAATCCTTACGGAATTTATCCATGGTTTTACCGTCCTTTTCAACGGCATCCCATTTATTTACAACGACTATGCAAGCCTTACCCTCGTCATGAGCAATACCGGCAACCTTGGAATCCTGCTCCGTAAAACCTTCCGTTGCATCTATCATAATCAAACACACTGTGGCACGGTCAACCGCTAATTTAGAGCGGATAACGCTGTATTTTTCAATTGCATCATCAACACGGCTTTTTCTGCGAAGACCTGCCGTATCAATAAAAACAAATTTACCGTAATCATTTTCAATTAGAGTATCGGTGGCATCTCTTGTAGTTCCGGCAATATCGGAAACTATCATCCTGTCCTCACCGGCAATACGGTTTACAAGTGAAGATTTTCCCACATTAGGCTTACCGATAACGGCAACTTTTATTGCTTCTTCGCCCTCGTCTTCTTCATCCTCATATTCACGGACATTTTCAATAACTGCATCAAGCAAATCACCTGTGCCGTGACCGTGAACGGATGAAACACCGATGGGGTCGCCTAAACCCAAATTATAAAACTCATATATTTCCGGTGGAAGTTCGCCTATTGTATCGCATTTATTTACACAGAGGACAATTTTTTTGCCGCTCTTTAAAAGCATTGTTGCAACCTCCTGGTCGTTGGCGACAACACCTGTCGTTAAATCGGTAACAAAAATTATTACATCCGCACTTTCAATTGCAACCTGTGCCTGTGTACGCATCTGAGATAAAATTTTATCCGTACTGTAAGGCTCAATACCGCCTGTATCAACAAGCAGGAAACTATGTCCCAACCATTCGCAATCACCGTATATTCTGTCACGGGTGACACCCGGAGTATCGTCAACTATGGAAAATCTGCGTCCCGTAAGCTTATTAAATAATGTGGATTTTCCCACATTTGGTCTGCCTACAATCGCAACTACCGGTTTTGACATTATTCTTCCACCCTTCTGTTTATCATAGCATTGAGAAGCTCATATCCGTCAGCCTCAACAGCATTGATTTTTATATTTAACTTTCCCGACAACTCCTCAACAGAAACATCATCAAGGAAAATATCGCCCTCTCTGCGTAACGAGTTGCCCGGAATTAACAGCTCCTCACCCAAATCAATATCCTTTAATTGCTCATAATAATCCTTACCGCACAAAAGCCCGGAAACGGTTATGTTTTTGCCGAAGGTATTATTCTTAATTTTTATAACATTGATATTAATTTGCGGACATTTTTTATTTAAAGCTTCGGAAAGCTCTTTTATAAGAGGATAAGCCGCTTCCCCCGTTGCCGCCGTAATTCTGTGTTCGGGGAAATCGGTTGTTTCAATCTCGTCCAATGCTTTATAAAACTCATCCTTTAACAATGCCCACATACCCACGCCGTTTTCAAGCTGGGGATAGTCGCCGTAAAATTCAGCTTTTGGAATTTCTTTTCCGGCAATAATATAAAATTCATCCGCAGGATAAGCTATTATCGTTTTATTATACCACAAAAAATGAGAATTGAAAACCTCTATTCTCGATAAAACATCATTTGCGGTCATTTTTTTGTAATTTTTTAAGGGAAAAAGTCCTTTTCTGTGGTCTGAAAGTCCCACAGGAACCGCCGCAATACTTTCAACGGCAGGATAAAGCTTGCCCAACTCCTCCAAAGAGTAGCTGAGTTCCTCCCCGTCATTTATTCCGGGACATAAAACAAGCTGTGCATTTATTTTAATTCCGGCATCCGCAAACTGTTTTAAATAGTCAAGGCATTTCCCGGCGTTGGGATTTTTCATCATTTTAACACGCAAATCAGGGTTCATGGTATGAACGGAAACATTTACGGGGCTTATGTGCATTTTAATTATCCTGTCCACATCAGCCTGTTTTAAATTTGTAAGAGTGATATAATTTCCGAACAAAAACGAAAGGCGTGAATCATCATCCTTGAAATAAAGGCTTTCACGCATACCCTTTGGCAACTGGTCAATAAAGCAGAAAATGCACTTATTAGAACAACGGTGTTGTTTATCCATTAAATAGGTTTCAAATTGAAGTCCTATATCTTCATCCTCGTCCTTATAAATTTTCACAAGCCGGAGCTTTTCATTTTGCCTTTTAATTTCAAGTATTAATTCTTCCTCACCGGCGTAAAAATCATAGTCTAAAACATCGTTAATATCGTTACCGTTGATTTTATTTAAAACATCACCGCCGACAATACCTTTTTTATTACATATTGAATTGTCATTTACCGAAAATATCTTTACTGACATTTGTTTTTCCCCTTTAAAACGCAAAAAGGCAGAGCGGACACTGCTGTCCCCTCCACCTCTGCTTTTTACATTTTCGCAAGACAATCAGCCTTAGTCATCAGATACAACTTTTCTGCCGTTGTAATAACCACATTCAGCACAAAGTCTATGCGGTCTTTTTAATTCACCGCACTGTGGACAAGCAACAAGCTCAGGCTGCTGCAACTTCCAAACGCTGCTGCGTCTGCTGTTTTTCTTTGCCTTAGATATTCTCCTTGCCGGTACCGCCATTTCAGCACCTCCTTAAAAACATAAAGTTCATTAATTATCCAATAACTGAGATAAAGCTTCTAACCGCGGGTCAACAGGTTTTTTGCAACCGCATTCACCCTCATTGAGATTTTTACCGCACATAGGACACAAGCCCTTGCAGTTTTCATCACAAAGATACTTAGTCGGCAGTCCGAGAAAAATATCCTCGGATACAAGCTCATCAAGATCAAGTCGCATATCCTCTATAAGAATAAAACTTGAATCCTCATCATTATTGAGTGATGCAACAAGAATATGCTCAACCGGGACAACAGTTTTTCTGTTAAGCTCCGATGCACATCTATCGCAAAATCCGTGATAAATAAACTCCGCCTTTGCCGTTATTGTAACAATTCCGGTGGTGTTCTTTACTGCTCCTGTCACCTTGACGGGTGTTCTAAACGGCTTAAATCCCATGATATCTTCATCTGCCAAAGATATTTCGTAACTGAAATCCTTTTGAGCACCGATATTGTTAAATATGGGTTCAAGCTCCAATATCACAAAATCACTCCCAACATCACATAGACAATATTATACTAATTTTTTATATATTTGTCAAGATATTTTTCTTAAATTTTATTTATTAATCTGCTGACAATATTCGAAAATCTCAACCGGAAGTTCTTCGGGGTCTGCCGAAATCGTCAATGTAATTTTTGTGTTACTTAAATCTGCAAGACCGGCAAGCTTCTTTAAGAAACAGGCAAGTGCATTAAAATCATCGCCGCCGATTTTAAGCGTAGCATCAATAAGTATATCTGTAATATCGTTATCGCCTGCACAAATGCCGCTGATAAATCCGAAGAATGCGTCATAGCCTTTGATGCCGTAACGGTCAGCAACAACCAACCTCGCTCTGTAATTAACATCGTATGTAAGTCCCGTTTCCTTTTCAACGCAGATAACATTACCGTTTGTTTTTTCAACAGCCTCATTTACTGCATTGATGAGAAATTTTGTCTTACCCGAACCCTTGCGTCCTAAAATTAAAGAAATCATTTTTGTTTCCTCCTGTATATTTATATTTTTATGTATGGAAGAACCGAAAACTTATTTTAATCTGTTTTCGAGTTCCGATTTTCTGCTTTCATAACCGGGCTTACCCAAAAGTGCGAACATATTCTTTTTGTAATCTTCAACACCGTTCTGGTTAAAGGGATTGATGCCCAAGGTGTAGCCTGAAATTGCACAGGCTGTTTCAAAGAAATAGAAAAGATTGCCCAAGTTGTATTCATCGGGTTTTGAAAGCTCAATAACAAGTGTGGGAACACCGCCGTCTGCGTGAGCCAAAACCGTACCCTCAAAGGCTTTTCTGTTGACATAGGATAAATTTTTACCTGCAACAAAATTCAGTCCGTCAGCATTTACAGAGTCTTCTTTTATAACTATATCGCTTTTCGGCTCATCAAAAATAACTGCCGTTTCAAAAAGCCTGCGTTCGCCGTCCTGAACATACTGTCCCAAAGAATGTAAATCCGTTGAGAATATGGCAGATGAAGGATAAATTCCCTTTAAATCCTTTCCTTCGCTTTCGCCGAAAAGCTGTTTGAACCATTCACACATCATAGTAAATGAAGGCTCATAGCTTACGCACATTTCAATAAGCTTACCTTTACGGTAAAGAATATTTCTGATAGCGGCATATTTACAGCAGTCGTTGCTCATATCAGCTTTTGAATAGGCTTCCCTTGCATCCCCGGCACCTTTCATCAACATATCAATGTCAACTCCGGCAACCGCTATGGGCAGAAGTCCAACCGCTGTCAAAACGGAATATCTGCCGCCGATATCATCGGGAACAACAAAAGTTTCGTATCCGTTTTTATCCGACAATTCTTTTAAAGTACCTTTGTTTTTATCAGTCGTAGCAAAAATCCTCTTTGCCGCTTCCTCTTTGCCGTATTTATTTTCAAGCATTTCCTTGAAAATTCTGAAAGCCACGGCAGGCTCTGTCGTTGTACCCGATTTTGAAATAACATTAACGGAAAAATCTTTACCGTCAAGTAAAGAAATAATCTCGTTTGTATAAGTTGAGCTTATTGTATTACCTACAAAATAAATATCAGGCGTATCCTTTTTCAGCAAATTATAATTCTGAGATTTACAAAACTCAATAGCTGCCCTTGCTCCTAAATAAGAACCGCCGATACCGATAACCACAAGTGCTTCGGAATTAGCCTGTATTTTCTTTGCCGCCGCCTTAATTCTTGCAAATTCTTCTTTATCATAATTTACAGGTAAATCCACCCAACCTGTAAAATCACTGCCTGCACCGGTTTTATTGTGAAGTGTATTAAAAGCCTTTAATACCTCCGGTTCAATGGCAGATAACTCCTCATCTGAAATAAACTTTTTTGCGTAGTCACTGTTGAATTTTAATTGCATTGTTGAACCTCCAGAAATATCACTACTATATTTTACCCTAAAATCCAAAAGTTTTCAATAGGAAAAAGATTTTTTTATTAATTTTTTCGTAAAAAACTCATAGCAGGAACTTGTATTCCGTTAATTTCAGCATCTTTATCTGTTGAATTTACATAAATTTCGGTCCCCGATGAAAAACAGGTACAGGTAAGACCTTTTGAAACAATCTTATATGATGTTATTCTATCACCCGAAAGTCCGCCCAAAGCCTCAGAAATATCTGTATAAGCTTTCACCGCATTATTTATCTCATTTTCAAAGAGAATTTTTTTGTCAAATTCATATTTTTCATTACCGTAGCATAACAGAAAATTCGGTTCACAACCGTACTCAATACATTTCAATATCGCTTTATTGGTGTTTGCCGACAAATTTATCGGAGTTGAAGCATATTTTACACAGCCGTGGAGAATTATCTGCATAAAAGGTACCCTTTCACAAAAATCATTTTCGGGCAACTGAGTTTCTGTGGGGATATCTAAAATTTTATCTGCATTTTTCAGAAGATAAAAATTTCCGGTTTTTACCGTAATCTTTTTGTGAGCCAACAGAGATGATATGTTTTTTGAAAAATTATCCGCACACATCTGTCTGTCCGTTTTTGCAGAAAAATCGGTATAAATCAAATCCGAATCGCTGATATAATATCCTGTCGTATCTGAAAATTTGTCAATTATTTTTTCAATAATACCGCTTAATTTACTTGTATTAATGAATTTTTTATTATATGTTGAAAAGCTGTCTGTAATCTCGGTAACAGCTTTTTTGTTGAAAATATTTTTTGCACTTCCCGAATTTGCGGACAGAATATCCATACCCTGATATAAGTCCATTTTCTGAGAATTTGCATACTCACAAAGCTTTTTGAAGTCCGGCTTTCCTCCCAAGCACGACAAAGCTTTTGCATTTTCAATTTTATCCTGATTAACTCCGCCGCTCAAAGTACCGTTTAAAACAGCGGAAATGTTGTCAACACCCTTAGCTTTCAGCCTAATAAGCATTTCCTCCGCCTGTTCAAAGGTGGTGGCTTTAATAATTTTTTTATTGAATATGCTGCCTGCTACGGATAAATTCAGATTAACTTTTTCACTTTGCGAAATATTGTGTAACGGCAAAATTTTTTCTCTGATAAGCACTTCTCTGCAAGCGTTTGCCATACCCGAATAATCAGCGGTTTTCCCTGAAAGAAAACGGTAAACCGTTTTTATTGAACCGCTATAAGGCGAATTACCGTAATATATTCTGCCGTTTTTATTTTCTGTCGGAGTTATAATAAACTCCGGATAAACTCTGTTTAATTCATTACTGCTTTCGGCTTTTATGAAATTTATAACTGAAATTGCATCGCCCTTTGTTACAGTCGCCGCCATAGCCTTATTTGAATTTTTTATGCCGAACACACCGGCTATTGCCGAATACTGATATTTTTTATTGTTGACCGTAATATCATTTCCGTAAACCGCAAAGGAAAGTTTTTCGGTTTTTTGGGTACAGTCATCTGTATTGATTTTCATACCGCAACCGTCAGGAAGCAATACATAATCTCCCTTTTCACAATTTCCTGATGCTGCCATATAAGGCAAAAGTGAAATTGACTGTAAAACACCCGTTCCGGAAATAATTTTATATGAAGCTTCAGTATTCAACGCACCGTCAGATAATGTGTAATTAATATAAACCTCAATTTTTGTGTCGTTGTCCGGACAAAACAGATAAATTACTTTTATTCCGTCTTTAATCTTTTCACTGCGAACATTATTTTTGAGTACACAGTCACTTTGAGAATTTAAAACATAGGTTCCTTTTTCCGTTGCATATTTAACCTCAATGACACTTGCTGAGTCGAAATATTTAACAGGTAAAGAACGCCACACCGCATTGTGCATAACATCCTTCACAAATACAGAATAGGAAATCCTGTCAAAATATAACTGTAAATAACCGTCCTCGGAAATTTTTTCCGCTGACAGTCCACAAGTTATATATTTATTATCCGTCTCGGTTCCGGTTACAATTTTTGTATTTTCCGGTTTTATAAGCTCCGCTTTCATTTTATTTTTTGTACATCCGCTGAGAACAAAAAGCAAAACAACAAGCAATATTGAAATAATCTTTTTATACATTTAAATTCCTCATTGAAAAAACTGAAAAAATACTGTATAATACTATTGGTGATGATAAATGATTATTGATGCACATACGCATATTTTCCCTGATAAAATTGCAAGCAAGGCTTCCGAAAACATCGGGAATTTTTACAGTCTTGCTATGAAATTTGACGGGACAACAAAAAAACTTCGTGAACTCGGCGATAAAAACGGCATTGATAAATTTCTTATCTGTTCCGTTGCCACAACTGCAAAACAGGTAAACTCCATAAACAAGTTTATTGCAGATGAAGTAAGGAAAAGCAACGGCAGATTTATAGGCTTTGCCGCACTTCATCCGGACTGTGAAAACATTGATGAACTGATTAAAGATGCGATAAACAACGGTTTAAGCGGCATTAAGCTTCATCCGGATTTTCAGGAATTTAATATTGACGACAAAAAAGCATATAAAATTTACGAAGCGGCAGAAGGGAAATTACCTGTACTTTTCCATACCGGGGATTACAGAACCCAATATTCAAAGCCGCAAAAGCTCGCAAAGGTAGCAAAGGATTTTCCGAAGCTTGATATTATTGCCGCACATTTCGGCGGCTGGTCGGAATGGGACGATGCAGTAAAGTATCTGAAACTTGACAATGTTTATGTCGATACTTCCAGCAGTCTTTATGCCCTGTCACCCGAAAAGACACGGGAATTAATAAGCTTTTACGGTGAAGATAAGGTGTTTTTCGGTACAGATTATCCTATGTGGGATATGGAAAATGAACTGAAATTCATTAAAAATCTGAACCTGCCGCCTGAGCTGTACGAAAAAATTATGCATAAAAATTTTGAAAAGCTTATGAAAAAGTATAAATGATAAATCTATCGGGACTGTGCTAAATGCAACAGTCCCTGATTTTATTCTATAATAATACTCTCTATATACACTTTTTCAAACGGTTTATCCAGCATATCAACCTTCAACTCAGCAATCTTGTCAACTACATCCATACCCTCGTAAACCTGTCCGAAAACGGTATGTCTGTAATCAAGCCACGGTGTACCGCCCACTTCCTCATAATCGGCAACACATTCCGGAGGAAATCTATCGGGTATCTGCTTCATCTGTGAAATCATTTCCGCACCGGCTTCTTTGAGCTGTACAATAAAGAACTGACTTCCGTTCGTGTTGGGACCTGCATTTGCCATGGACAAAGCACCTCTGATATTATGAAGCTCAGGGGTAAATTCATCCTGAAACGGTTTCCCCCAGATGCTTTCACCGCCTCTGCCGGTTCCTGTCGGGTCGCCGCCCTGAATCATAAAATCCTTTATAACTCTGTGAAAAATTATTCCGTCATAATAGCCTTTCTTTGCAAGACCTAAGAAATTTTCCACGGTTTTGGGTACAAGCTCATCAAAAAGCTTGATTTTAATATCGCCCATATTTGTTTTCATTACTACTTTTGACTGACCCTCTTGGGGTAATCCTCTTTGTGCCATTTTAAGCACCTCCGATTTTTTAATTTTTAATTTTTTCTTTTGATAATAAGGGTAAAATCAGACTGCCTGCGGAGTTTCCTAAAACAGCCGCCAACTCAAAGCTCAAAATTTTAACATCAAATATTCCCGAAGCACCGAAATAGAACATATCTGCAACGGAATGTTCAAAACCGCTTAAAATGAATACGGGAATACAGAAAATAATTCCCAAAGGTGTTTTCTTTTCTCTGAAAATCTGAACAGCTAAATACATTAATATTCCGCAGAATATCGCTCTGACAAAAGTGCTTAAAAAGCTTTGCTCCAATTTACCGCTGCATATTGTAAATGCTTTTTCACCTAAATTCGGTATAAAATAACTTACCAACATACCCAGCAAAAATGTTACAATAAGATTACCTATAAGTCCCACAGCGAGTGTTCCTATATTTTTACCTGAATAATCCTCGGTGAGATAGCCTATTTTTCCTGTATACAAATAATAACCTAAATAGCAGATGCAAAGTAACGCCACGGAAAACAACACCGCACCCACATACTTATTGTCGCAAGCTAAGAAAACACTTCCGCCTATTGCGATTAAAATCCCCGCACATATACTTCCTTTGACAGTTTTCAACATAATTTTTCCTCCTTAAACCACAAAAGGACGCAGTTAAGCACGCTTCTTAACTGCGCCCAGACGGTCGGCATAAATTCATCTTGCTCCCATGCAGTTATCTGCTACCCGTCAGTAACAAGACGACTACATTATATAGTATAATTAATATATTGTCAACCCGTGCAAAGCTTTGAATTTTTTTATTAATGTATTCCTAAACTCAACAGTAACGCCCGGTCAATTCTTGTCATATCGTTTAAATCAAGGTTGCCCATTCTTTCCTTTAATCTTCTTTTGTCAAGAGTTCTCACCTGTTCAAGCAAAACTATTGAATCCTTTGATAAACCGCACTCATCGGCATTAACCTGAATATGTGTAGGTAATTTTGTTTTAAATCTCTGACTTGTGATTGCCGCCGCTATAACTGTGGGGCTGTATTTATTTCCGACATCGTTTTGTACTATAAGTACCGGTCTGAAACCGCCTTGCTCCGAACCTACAACGGGGCTTAAATCAGCATAGTAGATTTCTCCTCGTCTTACTGTCATTTTATCACTCTCCGAATTTCTTTTGACAATATTATTTTTGCCAATGAAATGTCGGAATAATCATAAATATTTATTTTATTTTCGTAAAGTTATTAAGCTTCACTGTATCAGAGTTGATTTTAATTTCTGTTATGTTTTTGTCTTTACAGTCTTGAATTATTGTAAAGCTGTTACCTTTACATATAAGATTTTTGTCAAGCTTTGTAACTTTTATACTGTCTTTGTCAATTGAAACTTGAGAAAATACATTTGAAACTTTTCTTAAAACGGAGCTTTGCGGATATTTTTCCGCCTGACAGCCGTATTTCATACCCTTATATGTAACAAGGCATTTTCCCTGAGAAAAATATACTTGCATACCATTTATGCTGTCGGGTTTTGTATAGATAAATTTCATTTTACCGTCCATAGTTCTTGTCAGTTTTCCGCCAAACTCATTATATGAAAAATCAGCCGAAAACGCTAACGGAATATCCGCCGTTAAAACTTTGCTTTGTGCCGTACAACCGGACAGGATTAAAAATACTAACAGAACGGAAAAAATCTTTTTCAAAGAATACCCCCAAATTATCAATAAAAATCAATCATTGCGAATCTCTGTAACAGGTGCGGCAATTCATTAGACTTAGATATAATAATTAAAATCGGGTGTGGGCTTTGCCCACCCTCAACTCCTAACTCCTCACTGAATAATCATTCAAAATCCGCAAGCACTTCGGGTAATTCGTTTATTAATCCGGTCGGTGTCAGACCGCGCCTTGAAAATTTTCGTGCATAGCTGTCCCCGGCATAGCCGTGAATAAATACACCGGCGGCGGCAGCTTCGTAGGTTTGAGTACCCTGTGCCACAAGAGCTGTAATAATTCCTGCAAGAACATCGCCGCTGCCCCCTGTCGCCATACCGTTGTTGCCGGTTGTATTGATAAACACCGGATAATTTCCCTGTTGAACAACAATGGTATCAGCACCCTTTAAAGCTAATGTAACATCATAATTTTCCGTGAATTTCAAAGCTGTCATAATTCTGTCGGAAACAGTTACATCGACAGGTTCACCCGTAAGCCTTGTCATTTCTCCGGGATGAGGAGTCAAAATCACCTTACAGTTTGCTTCGTTTAATATATCTGTATTCTGAGAAATTGCATTTATTCCGTCCGCATCAACAATTACGGGACATTCTGCATTTTTTATCACAGCTTCAACTATTTCCGCAGTATCCGGAGTATTACCCATACCGCAACCGATTAAAACCGCATCCGCATTTTCAATTTCGTCCAAAATTTCGTCAATGGCATCAACGGATATACCCCCGTAAGCATTTGTCTTTACAGGCAACATTATCGGCTCCGTAACTTTTGGTGCAACGGCACAGTAAATTTTGCTGGGACAGATAATTCTGACAAGCCCGGCACCGCTCTTTACACAGGCATTTGCAGCCAAAGTTGCCGCACCTTGAAATTCCAAAGAACCGGCAATTATTACCGCTTTACCAAAATTACCCTTATGCGCATTTTCGGATTTTACGGGCAATACGGATTTTATTCCCTCGACGCCGGGTATTTCCACATTTGCAACATTATGGGGAAAACAATATCCCGGTATTCCTATTTCTATTACCTTTACAATACCGATTTTACTGACATTCATAAGATGTACAGGCTTTAACGCTTCAATTGCAAGGGTAAAATCAGCCTGAATATATTCGTATTCGCACTCATCAGGATTAATCGGCAAAGCACTCGGAACATCAACGGAAAATATTGTACCCTTTGTACTGTTGATTTTTCTGAAAATATTTTCAAAATACACATCGGGATTACCTTCAAAGCCGATTCCGAAAATTGCATCAACTATTATATCGGAATTAATAATTTCTCTGTCGGCTTCTACGGTAGAAGAAGTATATTTGACAAAATTGATATCAAGATTATTAGCTCTGTTATACATTTCCACACTTTCACGGGATTTGAGTCTTTCGGTAAAAAATATAACATTAACATCACAGCCGTAATGCTTTAATTTTCTTGCAATTACCAATCCGTCACCTGCATTTTTACCGCCTCCGCACAAAACGGTAGCCTTAGTATAATTACCGCTTTCGATTTTCATAACCTCTTTTATGTACTTTGCACATCCTGAGCCAGCATTTTCCATCATCTGGATAAATGACATACCCTCCATATTGGCTTCATTTTCTGCTGACTTCATCTGTTCCACTGTTAAAACTTTCATATTATCACCTTTTGTCAGATTTTTTACATATTTATGTAGTATATTGTAGCACAATTGCGAAATAATATCATTAATTTCTTAAAAATTTTATGCTTTTGCTATTGTTTTAATGTAAAAAATATAGTATAATATATTTGTATAATTAGTTTGGAGGTGCGTAATATGACTGATAAAACCATGACCTTTTCCTTGAAAAAGAACTCTGAATCGGAAACAAAATCCATTCTTCAGGAGGTTTACGGTGCTTTGCAGGAAAAAGGATATAATCCCATCAGCCAGATTGTGGGCTACATTTTATCTGAGGACCCCACATATATCACCACACATAAGAATGCAAGAAGCCTTATAAGACGGATTGACCGTGATGAGCTTTTAAGCGTTCTTGTTAAAAACTATTTGGACTTATAATATTATCGGAGGATTTTTAAAATGGCAAAAGAAAAATTTCTGACTTTTAAGGGACGCCCTCTCGTCCGTTGCGGAAATATGATTTATTACGGTTATCCCAACGACAAATTTGTTCTTGTTTTGAGAATTATGTCCACTAAAAAAATTGAAGATGTTGAGGTTGCGGATAAAGTTATTGTTCAGTTGATTAATACGGATACTTCCCTTTCACTTGCTGAGCAGATTGTCAAAAACAGCGAAAAGAAAGGCTTGTACGCCGCTCTTGATATCGGTTCAATCTGGCTTGAAAAAGCTCTTGCACAGTAATTTAAAAACAAAAAGCACTTGCTGAAAGGCAGGTGCTTTTTTTAATTATGAGTTAAGGGTGGGCAAAGCCCACATCTGTTTTAATTTGTATACACAAGTGCAGACTTTCCGCTTATAATTTCAGAAGCTTTTTAAATGCATCAATAAATCCCTGCGCAGTTTCTTTATTGTCTGCCTCTGCAAAAATTCTGAGAAGCGGCTCTGTACCTGAGAAACGGCAGATAATAAAGCCTCCGTCTTCGAAATAGACCTTACAGCCGTCCTCATAGCCTACCTTTGTAACCTTCTTTGAAAATTCGGGAATTTGTTTTTCTTCAAAAACAATTCTCTGAATTTCCGGCTTATACTCGGGGTCAAACCTGAGATTATATTCAACCATTTCATATTTACCGAACTTTTTCGTCATTTCATCAATAATTTCCGACGGTGTTTTGCCTATAACACTAACCATTTCAGCGAACAATGATGCGGCATAAATGGAGTCTTTGCCGTAAATATGTCCACGTACCGTAAGACCGCCGGAGGACTCACCGCCCAAAACAGCGTCCACCTCGTCAAGCTTTGAGGAGATGTATTTAAAACCAACCGGTACTTCGTAGCATTTTTCACCAAATGACTCGGCGACCTTGTCAAGCATATGAGTTGTTGCAAGATTTCTTACAACGGGACCTTTCCAACCCTTATATTCGTGAAGATAATAGTAAAGCAAAACTAAAATTTCGTTTGCACTGATGTATCTGCCGTTGGAGTCAAGTATACCCAATCTGTCCCCGTCACCGTCAACGCCGATACCAAGGTCATAACCACCGGCAAGCACTTTTTCTGATAAATCACTCAGTGTGTTTTCCGTAGGAGCCGGCATCTTACCGCCGAAATATGCATCCTTATCCGAATTTATAATATCAACTGTGCAACGGGTTGTATGGAAAATTACCATTAACGGGTATGTTCCTGACCCGTGCATAGGGTCAAACGCAATTCTCAAACCTCTTTCGCGTATAGCATCTGTGTCAAGCAAATCTAAAATATCATCAAGAAAATCATTGAAAGGATTTTTAGCTGTTACTATCATTCCGTTTTCTTTCGCTTGTGTAAAGTTGTTCAGCTTTACATCATCTATTTTAAGTAAAGCTATAATCCTTTCCAGCCTTTGTGTAACTTCAAGTGAGGCATCTCTGCCCTCTTCAATAATAATTTTTATACCGTTATACTCTGATGGGTTATGACTTGCGGTAATTTCCACACCGAAATGTAATTTTTGTTTTTTAACAGTGTGCATTACAAGGGGTGTGGGTGCGCTCCTGTTTATGAAAATCACCTTAATACCGTTAGCGGAAACAACTTCGGCAAACCATTTTGCGGCATTGTCCGACAAAAATCTCCTGTCATACCCTATTACGATAGGTTTATCCGTCTTATTATCCTCGATTATCATATTTGATAATCCCTGTGCCACAAGACAGATATTTTCCTTTACAAAATCATCACCTATTACGGCTCTCCAGCCGCCTGTACCGAATTTAATCATATTTTCTTGCCTCCTCAAATGTCGTTTCTGATTAAATCATCGTAGCTCTCTTTTTTTATAATTATGCGAGCTTTACCATTATTTACCATAACTACCGGTGGTTTTACAAGCCGATTATAATTAGATGCCATAGAATAATTATATGCACCTGTTGAAAGTACGGCAACCACATCACCGGGATTCACATTCTGTAACACCATGTTTTCCTGAATTAAATCTCCGCTTTCACAGCATTTACCGGCAATTGTAACACAATCATCCTTTGGCAAAGCAGCTCTGTTTGCACAGACAGCCTCATATTCTGCCTGATATAAAATATATCGGGGGTTATCAGCCATACCGCCGTCAATAGCAACATATTTTCTCACATTGGGAATATCCTTCACATTTCCCACCGTGTAAAGTGTTATACCTGCCGCACCGACAATGGAGCGACCCGGCTCAATAATAATAAAAGGAACTCTCAAATTCTCCCTGTCACATTTGTCTTTTATGACAGAAGCCACATTTTTCATATATACCTCATACGGTAAAGCCTTGTCATCTTCTTTGTATTTTATACCGAAGCCGCCGCCTAAATCAAGCTCTTTTATTGTGACACCGGTTTTCTTTTTAATTTCGGAAATAAAATCTATCATAACCTCTGCGGCTAATTTAAACGGATCTGTTTCAAAAATCTGAGAGCCTATATGGCAGTGAAGACCTTTGAGATTAATATTTTCGCAGGATATAGCCATAGTAACAGCTTCCATAGCCTCACCGGTTTCCAAAGCAAAGCCGAATTTTGAATCAATCTGACCTGTTCTGATAAAATTATGGGTATGGGCATCAATACCCGGTTTAATTCTCAAATAAATATCAGCGGTCTTTTTAAGCTGTTTTGCAAGCGCTGATAAAGTTTTAAGCTCAGTAAGATTGTCCACAACAATTCTGCCGACATCAGCATTAAGTGCTTCTTCCAATTCTGCAAGGCTTTTGTTGTTACCGTGAAAATAAATCCTGTCCGCCGGAAAACCTGCTTTCAATGCGGTATATAACTCACCGCCGGAAACAACATCAAGTCCTAAACCCTCCTGATTGCAAATTCTTGCCATTTCAAGGCAGGAAAACGCCTTGGAAGCATAGACAACTCTGCCGTTGCCGTCATAGTTTTCCTCAATAGATTTAACAAAAGCACGGCAATTTTTCCTGATTTCGTTTTCGTCATATACGATTACCGGGGTACCGTATTTTGCAATTTCAACAGTATCGCAGTCACCAATTGTGAGATGCCCTAATTCATTAATTCCTATACAGTCAGATACAAACATTTTTTACCTCGCAGAATAATCTTCTATTATTTTTTTCAGTTCTTCAATTCCCTCACCGTTTTGTGCGGAGCAGGGTATAAAAACAGCCTTTTTAAAATCAAGTAATTCCTGAGCTAACTCCATAACTCTTTTTTGTCTTTCGGTTTTTTTAAGCTTATCGCTTTTTGTCAGAGCTATAATGTATGGAATACCGTTATATTCAAGATATTCAATCATCGACCTGTCATCCTCGGTGAGAGGATGACGCATATCCGCAAGCTGAACCACAAGCTTTATATTTCTGTCTGATGAAAAATAGCCCTCCATCATCTCAGCCCATCTTTTTTTCTCCGAAAAAGACACCTTTGCATAGCCGTAACCGGGCAAATCCACAAGCCTTATACCCTGACACTTAAAAAAATTTATGGTAATTGTTTTCCCGGGTACAGAGCTTACTCTCGCAAGATTTTTACGGTTTACAAGCTTATTCATCAAAGAGGATTTACCCACATTTGACCTGCCGGAAAAGGCTATTTCCGGAACAGTGGACTGCGGCAACTGGTCAAATGTGCCGAAAGCTGCCTCAAATTCAGTAGCATTAAAATTCATTTCAACACCGTTTCCTTATATAAGTGCTGTTTCAAGCACCGTATCAACATTTTCAGCCGTTACGAATTTGATGTTTTTCCTTACGGCTTCATCGGTTTTTTCCAAATCCGCTTCGTTTTCCTTGGGGATAACAACTGTTTTAATGCCGGCTCTGTATGCCGCCATAGATTTTTCCTTTAAACCGCCTATGGGCAAAACCCTGCCCCTTAAAGTGATTTCACCCGTCATTGCAACATCCTGCCGCACAGGTCTTCCCGTCAGAGCGGACACGATAGCGGTTGTAATAGTGACACCGGCGGAGGGTCCGTCCTTGGGAACTGCGCCCTCGGGAACATGGATATGTATATCCTTTTCCTTATAAAATAAATCTTCTATATTGAACTTGTCGGCGTTGCTCCTTACATAAGATACAGCTGCCTGTGCCGACTCTTTCATAACATCACCCAGAGAACCGGTGGCTTCCACCTTACCCGTACCTTTAAGTACCGCAACCTCAACCTGCAACAGCTCGCCGCCTACGGAAGTCCACGCAAGCCCGTTTACAACACCGACTTCGTTTTTGCCGTCAAGCTCGTTTCGCTTATATTTAACAGCACCCAAAAGGGGTACAATATCATTTTTCTTTACTGAAACAGTCTGAGCCTTATCCTCCGCAATAATTACGGCAGATTTCCTGCAAACCTTAGCTATAACCCTTTCAAGCTGTCTGACGCCTGCTTCACGGGTATAGCCGTCAATTATAAACTTAATTGCTTCATCGGCAAATTTTATCTGTTTTGTTGTAAGACCGTACTGCTTCAACTGCTTGGGAACGAGATATTTTTTAGCTATATGGAATTTTTCCTCCTGAGTATAGCTTGACATTTCTATGACTTCCATACGGTCGTACAAAGGTGCAGGTATATGTGACCTGTCATTTGCAGTTGTTATAAAGAAAACATCACTCAAATCAACGGGAATTTCAATAAAGTGGTCAACAAAGCCCACATTCTGTTCGGAATCGAGAACCTCCAATAAAGCTGATGTAGGGTCGCCCTTAATATCATTTCCCAATTTATCAATCTCATCAAGTAAAATTACCGGATTCATACTGCCGGATTTCTGCAAAGCATCAATGATTCTGCCGGGCATAGAGCCGATATATGTTTTCCTGTGACCTCTGATTTCCGCTTCATCACGGACACCGCCCAGGGAAATTCGGGTAAAATTCCTACCCATTGCCCTTGCTATGGACTTTGCAACGGAGGTTTTACCGACACCGGGAGGTCCGACAAGGCAGATAATCTGACCCTTAACATCCGGGGAAAGCTTTTTAACCGCTAACTGTTCTATAATCCTTTCCTTAACATCCTGCATACCGTAATGGTCTTTTTCAAGAATTTTTCTTGCGGCGGATATATTTAATTTATCCTTTGTATATTTATTCCACGGAATATCAAGACAGCTTTCAAGATAACCTCTTATTACTGCCGCTTCCGGTGAGTGACTCTGTAATTTAGAAAGCCTGCCGCACTCTTTTAAAAGCTTTTCTTCGGACTTTTCTAAAAGCTTTGCTTCCTTAATTTTACGCTTAAAGCCGTCAACTTCACTTTCGACATTTTCCCCCTCGTTAAGCTCCAAAGAAATTGCTTTCATTTGCTCGTGAAGATAATATTCCCTTTGATTTTTGTCAATCTGCGCTTCCACTCTGGCGGTAATATCTTCTTCCAGTTCCAAAATATCATTTTCCTTTGCAAGCAGATTACAAATCAGTTCAAGTTGAATTACAGGGTTGTCCGCTTCAAGAATAAGCTGTTTCTTTGAAAAGTCAACCATTATATTACCTGCAACAAAATTTGCAAGCTCGGAAATGTCATCCAAAGCAAACGCAGCCAGCACAATTTCCTTTGAAACCGTGTGTGCGTTCATGGCATATATTTCAAACAGCTCCTTAGTTTTTCGTGCAAGAGCCGTCAAATAATTTTCATTTATATCAGTTACAATGGGTTTGGGAATTACATTTACAAAACCCGACATATATTTCTTTGCAGGCAAAATTTCGCAAATTTCAGCCCTGCAAAGTCCTTCGACGGAAGCTCTTATCGTGTCGCCCTTGGAATTTCTATGCACCTGGTTTACGGTCGCAACAACACCTACCTGATAAATCTCGTCGGGTGACGGGTCATCATCAAGTATGTTTTTCTGTGTAACTAAAAATATTTTCCTGTCATTATCCATTGCAGATTTCAATGCCGCCATAGATTTCTTTCTCGCAACATCAAACTGCACTTTCATACCGGGGAAAACAACAAGTCCCCTTAACGCCAAAATCGGCAGTTCCAATATATTATCCATCTATTCTCCTATAAAATGATTAATGTAACTATTATATTACAAAAGTCAATTTTCGTCAACGAATTTCGAGGGAATATTGTTTAAAATATATGAATTCAAGCAGATATAACCCTTTTATCAGAAAATTACATATTTCTGCTTAATATAATTTGTTGACAAAAATTATCTTTAAGTTATAATATCAATATAGATGATTTATAATTTTCAATTTTGATTACAGCATTAACTCAATCAGCTTGGAAATTATATTGCTTTAAATTTTAAACTGAGGAGAAAACAAATGAATTATTCAATTGAAAAAGATTTACTTACAATTTTTTTAAACGGACGCATTGACTCTGTAAATTCGGAGTCAACCCTTGCGGATATAAATAAAATTATATCGGATAACAGCTTTAAAAATCTGGTTTTTGATGCTGAAAATCTAATATATATTTCAAGTGCGGGTCTGCGTGTAATATTGAAAATCAAAAAGAATTTCAAATCGTTGAAAATTATTAATGTTTCTTCGGAAGTCTATGAAATTTTTGATATGACCGGTTTTACGGAAATGCTTGAAATTGAAAAAGCATACCGTAAGCTGTCGGTTGATAACTGTGAAATAATAGGTCGCGGCGCCTGTGGAACAGTTTACCGTCTTGACTGTGATACTGTTATCAAGGTATTTAAAAGTACATATTCACTCGAAAACATTATATCCGAACGGGAGCTTGCACGAAAAGCATTTATTATGGGTGTGCCGACTGCTATCCCCTATGATGTTGTTAAAGTCGGTAACAGCTTCGGCTCGGTATTTGAGCTTCTCAATGCAAAATCTTTTGCAGAGCTTATCATTGAAGCTCCCGAAAAAAAAGATGAAATTTTAAAGCTTTATGTCGATACCCTGAAAACCGTCAATGCTGTTGATGCCCGTGACAAAGGACTGCCGTCAGCAAAGGAAAATGTTTTAAAAATTCTGCCGACAATCAAAAACTGTTTTTCGGATAGCCAATATAAAAAGCTATATGAACTCATTAATTTTGTACCCGAAAGCTTTAATATGATTCACGGTGATTTTCACATTAAAAACCTTATGATGCAAAATTCAGAGCCGGTAATAATTGATATGGACACTCTTTCTGTGGGTAATCCTATTTTTGAGCTTGCCGCAATATTCATAGCCTATTGTTGCTACTCCGAAAACGACCACGATAATACAATGGAGTTTTACGGTATGCCTTATGAATCTGCAATTGATATATGGAATAATACTTTAAAATTGTATTTTGACAACAGACTTGATGAGCTTGAAAGCATTACTGAAAAAATAAAGCTTGTCGGCTATACATATTTCTTATATTATATGGTTACAGACGATGAACCCAACGATTTAAATATTAAAACAAGCATCAATCATATCTCAGAACTGTTAGAAAAACTTACAACACTGAATTTTTGAAACTTAAAAAATGGTGCTGATTAAAATTAATCAATATAATAAAAAAGCGAGTCTAAGCACAAGAAAAGTGCAAAAGGCTCGCTTTTTTTATAAAAGGACTGCCACCGAAGTGACAGTCCCGTAAGTGTTATTAAAATCAGAATTATTTAATTTCTATTGATTTAGCTTCAACAATACTGCCGTTGCCTGCTTTTTCAAGATTGATAACAACTTCGGTATCATTGTTAAGGATTACAACATCCTCGTTACCCTTAGCAGAAAGCTTGTAATAGGATGATGAGCTGTCAACTTTGATGAAATAATAGCTCTCACCGCCGATAACCGCTGTCCTTATATCGGTAACCTTACCCTTGATAACTGTTGAAACATCCGTATTGTTTTCCTCATTCTGAGGTTCGTCCACATTGATGTTCGTATGAAGCTCACTGTTCATAGCATTTACATAAGCTTTACGGCATTCTTCCAGCGTTGATGCAGTCTTAACTATATTATAGCGGTTAACATTAACCATGGCATACATTTTAACAAGGTTATCCTTATCTTTAAGTGTCATAAAGTATGTGGGCTGATTTCCGACATTCAGAAGCAACGGGAATGTAGCGGTATATCCCAAATCCTGTACCTGTCCCTGTGCAGACTCCATAGCGGAATATTCCTTAGCACCGCCGATTTTATAGAACTTTGCTTCCTTTGTTCTTTCATTTACAAGCACAAAACCTACGATAGACTGGTCGGATGTAACGGAAGTAACACCTGTATACAAATATACATCGTCATTGAGTGCCAGGAAGCTGTGCTCCTCGGTTGTTACCTTAACATCTCTCTGTGCAAGAAGTGAGTTCCAGAAGCCCTTGCTATACTGACCTGAATAGTCGTACTGGTCAACAATAAGGTCGGGGGAATAAACTCTGTCAATCCACTGTAAGGATTTATCTGTTTTAAGCTGTTCAACAGAATAATATTTACACTCGCCTGTTACGGCATTTACAACTGCCGCACCGATAACATCAGTACCGCCTAAAAGACCGATTGTCTTATCAATTCGGGGGCAAATCCAGTAGGGATTTTTGTTTTCGTCAATTTCAAAGCAGGCATCATCAAACATATAGGTGGGATATTCAAATCTCAGATGTCTTGAAAGCCTTTTATTAAAATGCTCTGCCGTTGAATACTTCATATTACTTTTAAGCTCCACAAGCTCGGTTTTCTGTGTAGCCATATTGATAATAATATAAGCCGGAATACCCTTGTTTGTATTTGCAATCCACTTAATGATACCGGCATATCTTAATGGAGTTACTCTTACGGGTTCGTTCTTATAGTTAATCTGAGTATAATACTCGTCAACCTCATACTGAGAAACATAGTCAATCAAATCGCCCAATTTTCTCTTTGCAAGTGTAGCGGCTGAGGTTTCATCAAGCTGTGGAATTTTTGAAAAATCGGTTTCCTTAATATCCTGAGAAAAATTACCGTTTTCCACAGGAAGAAGCTTGCTGTAACTTTTTGCTCTGAAAAATACGGAAGATACCACTAATCCGCCCAAAAGGAAAACAGCCGCAATAATTAAAATAACAAATGACGGTATCATCTGCCTGCGGGTTACATACGGCATATACTCCGGTCTTGAAACAGCTTTTGATGTAATTACTGCCATAATTCCGTAGCCGGCGCATATAATAGCAATAAAAATATAGAATTCAATTGCTTTGAAATTAAGTGCAGGCAACAGGAAATAATACGCAACTGCGCCTATTATCGCTGTTCCGATAATGTTGATAATTGTTTTAAGTACGGCATTTTCAGGTGAGATAATTATTACCTTTTCCCTTGCCGCTTTTTTTGCTCCTACTTTTATTTCGCTCATTTTAATCCTCCAAATTTTTATTTACAAGCAATTTTGAAAACAATTTTTTTTACAAATTTACTGTTTCCGTCTACGGTAATACAGGGTTTATGTGCGTCTTCGGGAAACAGAATGACAAAATTGCCGTTTTTTACCGTAATCCAACTGTCTTCGGCACCGTTAAAAAATCCGATGTCTTTTTCTTCGTTAAAATCACCGTCCGGCTTCAATGTATCAGGGGAAGCCCAACCGATTTTTTCTTCACCGGTCATAATAACCTGCAAATCAATGTACTTTTTGTGTGCTTCAAATAAAGCACCGTTCTCCGGCTTTGTTTCATAAGAATCTATATTCGCATACAGATTTTTGCCGTCAAGCTCGTATCTGCCGTTTTCCTTGGGGGCTTTAATAAAATCACAGATAAAGTCATAGATTTTATCAGCACTGTCAAGTACAGGCTTGTACATTTTCAGGTTTTCAATCTTGTCTAAAATCATAAAATTCACTCCTTTACTTTATAGATTGTAATACTTCATTAGCTATCGGGATTGCAACGGTACTGCCGTAACCTGCATCCTCAACAACTACAACAAAAGCGTACGGAAAACTTTCATCGGCGGAAAATCCTACGAACCATGCATTAGGCTCTGAGCCTTTGACCTCGGCAGTTCCCGTTTTTCCGCAGATTGTAAGTCCCGGAAACAAACCGTCACCGTAATAATTTTGTACATTTGACCGCATCATTTCTTTTATCTTTGACGCAGTTTCCGGTTTTAAATCAATACTATTACAATTAGTTGCGCTTGTTTTCTGAATAACCGAGCCGTTGGGAGCAGTCATTTTGTCAACAATATACGGCATTTTTGCTTTTCCGCCATTTGCTATCGCACTCATCAATGTGAGGATGTGCGTGGGATTGACCATTGTATTGTACTGACCTATCGAAGCCCAGCCTATATCAATATTCGCCGCTTTTTTCAACGAAAAGTTACTTGATTCAACATCAACCTCACCCATTTTCAGAGGTTTGTTAAAACCTAACTGCTGTGCTGTTTCGGTAAGTTTTTTTGCTCCCAAATCAACACCTATTTCGGAAAAAGCACTGTTGCAGGAATGACCGAACGCTTCTTCAAAACAAATATCTCCGTGAACACCGTTACACACTACTTTGCTTCCGTCAATGGAGTGACTGCCGTCACAATGGAAATTTTTTGAAGAAATATCGGAAACATTATCAATGGCACAAATTGATGTTACGATTTTAAATATAGAACCGGGGGTATAAAGTCCGGAAATCATTCTGTTAAGAAAAACACCCTCGTATTTTTCATCATTTTCATATAAATCATCAGGCACATTCACAGGGTCATAGCTCGGTGCCGAAACCTGACAAATTACTTCGCCGGTTTTATAATTATACACTCCCACGGCACCTTTTCTGCCGTCAAGTGCATTATATGCCGCCGCACACACATCTGCATCAATTGTAAGCTTTAAATCATTTCCCCGGTTATATTTTTTTAAGTTGAAAACCCCGGAAACAAGGTTATACCCGGTTAATTTTGAACAGTATGTTGTATGAAGTCCCGTGGCTATAACGCCTCTTGTATCACCAACCGTATGCAGTGTCGCAATTCTTACGGTTTCATCGTCATTATATAATCTTTCTCCGTCTTTTGAATATGCAAGCTTTTTCCCGTTTTTATCAAGAATACTGCCGGCATTAATAATAGCACCGTTACTGTAAATATGATTATCCGCCTTATTGGTTACCCAATCGCCGCCGAATAATACAAATTTTGAAAACAGAAACACCATACCGCCGAAAAACATTACTACGGCAACAATAAGTGCAAAGGAACGCTTTACGGTATTTTTCATCGTTCACTACCCCCTTCATCAAGGCGAGAGTGTGCCAATGGTTTTATATTAAAGCTGCCGACATTTTTTATGAATGCAAGCATTGACCAACAGCAAATCATACTTGTACCACCCCGGCTGACAAAAGGAAGGGTTACTCCGGTAAAGGGTAAAACATCCGTACAGCCGAAAACATTGAGTGAACACTGGAACATAAGCAGTGCCGCCGCCGAACAGGCAGCTATTGCATAAAATGTTGAAGTGGATGTTTTTGCATTTTTTATTGTATAAATCGTGAGGAATGCAAATGTTGAAATAATTACAAAGGCTAACAAAAGTCCCCATTCCTCACATATCATACCGAAAACCAAATCTGTTGTTGAGGCAAAAACATCTCTCAGTTCTCCGTTACCTATTCCCACACCGAAAAGTCCTCCTGCGGCAGAATAGATAAGAGTTCTTGTCTGCTGATAACCCTCGTCATCAATATAATCCCAGACATGAGTATATGTGGCAAATCTGGAAGCAACATAGGGCTTGAAATATATTACAAGTACAGCTCCCAACAATGCCGCCGCACAAATTAACACTATTGTTCTTATGTCGCCCGAGCGCATAAAAGCAATTACGATAAAGGTAAAGAAAAATATCAGTGCCGCACCGAAATCACGCATTAAAAATAATGCGCCCACACACACCACGGCAAAAATAATATATGTTGTTAAAGACCTTGTAGACTGCAATTTTTCCAATGTTGCGGCACCCACAAAGACGAAGGCGACCTTAACCAGCTCACTGGGCTGTATTGACACACCGCCGATAGAAATCCAGTTCAAAGTACCGTTAAATTCGGAGGCTAATAAAAGATTTGCTCCCAATAATGCAAAAGCAAACAATGCTACCGGTATCCTTAATTTCATAACAATATCAATATTGCGGAGAATTATTCGCAGTACGATAAATGCAACAAGACCCAGCACAACTGCGGCAACCTGTTTTATTGTATAATCGGGCATCACGCTCGCAACGATTACAATTCCTATCCCTGACAGAAAAAATGCAATCATTTCCGGCTCGAAATTCGTTGAATGTGTAACAACTCTTGCAACTATAAAATACACCCATTCAAGTATAAGATAACCTAAAAGCAGTCCTGCAAGTTTAATATCTGTCTTTTCGGCTTTAAATAAAACACAGGAATATGACACAAGCTGAAAAACAGTTACAAGTATTAAAACACCGAACCAACCGAACCGACCTGCTTCAATTTTTTTATATAAATCAGACATTAATCAAAGCCTGTCCTTTCATTTATTTACCTTCTCATATCTCAGGCAGAACATAAGCTTCACACCGCCTAAATTTATTATATCACCGTCATTCAACTTAGTTTTCTGACTGATATACTTACCGTTGACTTTTACCCCTGCTTTTGAATTTAAGTCCTCAATATTCCATCCCCGTGAGGTATGATATAAACGGGCATGCTTTCCGGAAACGGTGGGTTGACTTAAAGTAATTTCGCACAACTGCGGATTCCTTCCTATTATACATTCGGAAACATCCAAACGGTAAACAGCATCCTGTGCATCGTTAATAAGAGCCGAAACATAAACAGGTACAGAGGCATTTTTCGGATTTTTTACAGCATTGTTTTCATTTACGGCACCGCCATCCCCATACAATGTTTCAAATTTATATGAAGCAGTACCGAACGATACGGTATCACCGTTTTGGATAACGGCTTTTCTTTTTATGCGCTTCATATTGATAAAAGTTCCCGTTTTGGAAAAAGTATCTGTTACTGTCCAGGATTTTTTCCCGAGTGCAATAACGGCATGAAATCTGGAAACCGTTCCGTGATTTAAAATAACATCGCAGGCTTTACTTCTGCCTATTGAAGTTTCAAAGGTTTTTAATATAATCCTCTCGCCTGTTGAAACATTCGTAAGGGTTGCATTATCCTTCAGAAAAGCCCTGCGCCTTAAAAGAGATACAATGCAAATCAGTATTATTAAAACTCCCAGACCGGTAATTATATATCTGCTGAACTGTTCAATAATTTCCGTCAATGCCTGCACCTCCCGTCAATGTATAATATGATATCAAATTTCAGATAAAAATTCAAGAACAATTTGACAAAATAAACCAATTTATTTTATTTTACAGAAAATTAAAAAATTTTTAAAAAATGCCGCATTATACACTTTCAATTATACTTTCTGCTATTGTAAATAAATTCTCCGCATCATGTTTGTAAAACATACTGTCATTACCCATTAACAGCCTGTCGGAAATTATATCTTTGTTTTTAATAAATTCAGTCAAACCGGTTTTAATTTTTTCATTCTTATATTTTGCAGAAATACTTTCTATTGATTTCAATGCAAACAGAAGATACTGATAGTAAATCATATTGAAATCGGCAACCGTACAATAAAGAAATTTAAATTCAAGATGTGTATGATACATTTCCCTGTTAAATTCATCAAGTGTAAGAATTGAAAGCAGCTCATCAAGAATTTCTTCATCCTGCAATTTCCCGGCAAGACTTATTGCCATTATACTCTGCATCTGGTTTGACCTGCGACAACCCAAAAGAAAATCATCGGTTCTGTTTTTTATCATTTGCCTTAAAACCGGCAAGGCAATTTTATTTCCCAGTAATCCTAATGTAACAGCAGAATTTTTTCTGAGCATTTCATCTTCCGACTCCATTGCTTTTATCAAAACCGGTTCGATTATATTTTTATCCGATAATTTACACGACCACATAGCTACACCGGGTCTTATTGTTTTGAGATTTTTAATAATTTCATCGGTGTCGGTTATCCACTCAAAGGGGTAAATCTCCCCTGATTTTTCCTCCGTTCCCCTGTCGCTTTTTTTATCCGAATTAAAACAGCCTCTTTCTTTTAAAACATCTGTAAGTTTTTTATTGTCTACATCTGCAATGGAGTTTTTGTTCTCCGCTATTGCCATTGATACTGCCACACCGGCGCACTCGCCCAATCTGTACATATCCTTTAACATTCTGACAGCAGATGCAACATAAGTATCGGTACTCGTACAACGGCAGGCAGTTATAAATCCCTTTTTATTCCTTGGTATGATACTGCCTATGGGCAAAGGAAATTTCAGCGAGGTTGTACCCATATTACTGTGTATATACCAGTCCTTAAATAAATCATTTCCCAATGCATAATCTCTGCCGTGTCTGTCAACATCGGACTCAATGTAAAGCAGTGGATTTTCGCATTTTCTTTCATATATTATGTCTTCAAGTGTGAGCTTTTCTTCACCGTCAAACAAAAGACCTTCCCTTATTCCTGCGGCTGATGCCGTTGACATGGTTCTCAAAAAATTTTTCTTTGACATTTTGGCTTTGGCTTTAATAATTTTATCGGAAAAATCTTTATCGTCATACTGATTGATATACCCCATATCCATGGCGTATCTCTGATGACGCATATCTTTATAATTAAAATATGTTAATAACGAAAACGGCGCCGGAAGCTTATCACTTTCTCTGCCGAATGTATATTCCGTACCCGAAATTCTTATCAGGTGTCCGTCGCTTGTGGAGTCACATAAGAACTTACAGGAAATATTTTTAATTTTACCGTCAATCAAAGCTTTAACGCCCCTGACCCGATTATCCTCCTCAAAAATTCCGATAACCACGCTGTCAAAACACATATTGACATTCTGTTTCTTTAATTTTTCATAAACAAAATTAAATTTATTATAGGGATTTTTCGGCAAAGCCGCATACATATCCCTGTTTTCTTTTTCATATTCATCGGTTTTTTCAAAAGCACCGCCGTCAAGTCCGTGGTAATAACAGCACACATAGCCGTTTGACCACATACCGCCTATTGTGTTGGATTTTTCAATTCCCAACACACTGCAATTTTCAGAAGCCGCAAGTGCAAAATATGTACCTGCCGAACCTAAACCGGCAACAATAACATCATAGCTTTCATCGAATAATACATTATTACAAGTGGTTACCGTACTTTTATTATCAACTAATTCACGCAAAATCACAGTTCAACACCTGCCTCAAACTCGCTTAACAAATCAGGATATTTATGTTCATAATCAAAACTGTCCGCAAAATATCCTAACAAAACTTCATTCTTCGGATAAATATTTTTAAATATATTTTCAAATTCAATTCTTGCCTCATTTACAGTTGCTTCTTCATCAAACCTTAACGAAAAAATATATTCATTCTCAGCATAAGATTTTATATATTTCCCGGGAAATCTTTTTACCGCTTCTTTATCCTCAGCAAAAACAATACAATTGTAAACCTTTTCGGATTTATTTTCTTTTAGATTAATAATTCTTTCACATTCTATTTTTCTGATACCGCTGTTTGTATAAACAGTAACACAATTTTCCGTTGCGCAAATAAGCTTGGCACCGAGCAGAATATTAAGATTATTTCTGTTGACAAAATCTGCTCCTCCGGTTGCAAATGACGGTGTGTCAAGGAAACCTTCCTTTGAAATATATCCGTCATCTTTAAGAAAACCGTAAAATTTCTTACCTGCATCGCTGACAGGTTTCCCCACCTTGCAGTAATTAATTGTATTAACAAAATCCGAAAATACATTTTCAGACGGTTCAAGAATTACAGTATCCTCATGTGTAAGTGCAAAACCGATTGAAAAAGCAGAAGCACCTATTAAACAGTTCTCATAAAACATAAAATCACCCTGTATATTATTATCCTTATTTTCACAAATTTGTCAATAGATTTACTAATATAATCACCAAAAATACCTTGACTTCGTTGGATTTTAGTGGTAATATTGTTTAAAATCGGAGGTGTATAATATGATTAAAGTTACAGTATGGACTGAACATTATCAGGATCAGATGCAGGAAGATGTTATGGAAATTTATCCTGACGGTATGCACGAATGTTTAGCTTCATTTCTCAAAAAAGATGAAGAATTTGAAGTAAAAACCGCTACATTGGATATGCACGAATGCGGTCTTCCGGACAAGGTGTTGGAAGATACCGATGTTTTAATCTGGTGGGGACATTGCAGACATAGATTTGTTCCCGATGAGCTTGTTGAAAAGATTTATAACCGTGTTATGCGCGGTATGGGAATTATTTTTCTTCACTCTGCTCATTTTTCAAAACCGTTTAAAAGACTTATGGGTACTACCTGCTCCCTTTGTTGGAGGGACGGCGACAGAGAGCGTCTTATAAATATTGCTCCGAATCACCGTATTACGCAGGGTATTGATAAATATATTGAAATTGAAGAGGAAGAAATGTACGGTGAGCGTTTTGATATACCCACACCTGACGAGCTTATTTTCTTGGGTTGGTTCTCCGGCGGTGAGGCTTTCCGCTCCGGTTGCACATGGTATAAGGGCTTAGGAAAGGTTTTCTATTTCCAACCCGGTCACGAGGCAAATCCCACATACCTCATACCTGAAATTCAAAAAATAATTACCAATGCCGTTCATTGGGCTGCTCCGTACAACATTGTTGATGAAATTCCCTGCCCCCATGCCGAACCTCCCGAGGCAACATGGAACGAAAGACATCCCAATAAGCAAATCTGAGGAGGAATTTTACAATGAGTAAATTAAGGATAGGGTTAATCGGTATCGGCGGTATATGTAAGGGTGCTCATATCAGCGCTTATCTCAAAATGCCTGAACAGGTTGAAATTGTTGCACTCTGTGATATAAGAGTTGACAGAGCCGAATATGCAAAAGAAACCTGGTTTAACGACGCAGATGTATATGAAGATTACAGAGAGCTTTTAAAAGATGAAACAATTGATGCAGTTGACATCTGTACCCCCAACTACAAACACGCAGAAATTGCCGTTGCCGCATTAAATGCAGGCAAACATGTGATGTGTGAAAAACCGGATGCCGTAAGCGTTGAAGCTGTTCTCGGTATGCAGAAAGCGGCAAAAGACAACAACAAAACCCTTATGGTTATGCGCAACAACCGTTTTACGGATGCTTCTGCTTATGCAAAAAAATATATTAACGCAGGAAAAATGGGTGATATTTACTGCGGTCGCTGCGGTTGGATAAGACGCCGCGGAATACCCGGTAAAGGCGGTTGGTTCACAACAAAAGCAGAATCCGGCGGCGGTCCCTTAATTGACCTCGGTGTTCATATGATTGACCTTGCAATTTATCTTATGGGCAACCCCACTCCCGTTGCCGTTTCCGGCAGTACATATTGTAAATTTGCAAACTCGAAGGGTAATGACTCCGAACATTCAAAATTCGGAGATGCTAACTCAAAGGGTACTTTTGATGTCGAAGACCTTGCAATGGGTATGATTAAATTTGACAACGGTGCAACATTACAGATTGAATTCAGTTGGGCATCAAACATCGGTATGGAAACGAGATTTGTTGAACTCAGAGGTACAAAAGCAGGTCTTACCTGGCAGGACGAACAGCTTAAAATCTTCACCGAAGATGTTGAGCTTGAACCCGGCAGACTTATTGATTACTGTCCTAAGCTTCAACAAAAAATCGGAGGTCATGAGGCAAACCTCCGTCACTTTGTCGATGTTGTTGTTAACGGCACTGAGCCTTGTTACAAACCTCAGCAGGGTGTTGATATGATTAAAATTCTTTCTGCAATCTATGAATCAGCAGAAACAGGCTTTGAAGTAAGACTTTAAAAACCGGCAGATTTATAAACAATCTAACAGATATAAACATTTTAAAAAGGCGCTGTAAAAAACTTGTAGTTTTTTACTCCGCCCCTGATTTTTACGGCTGCCGCTTACATCCGAAATAAAACATTGCGATTAAACCGGGACCCACATGAGCTCCTATAACAGTACCGATACTTCCAATTGATATTTTTGCAATTTTGGGGAAAGCTTCAATTATTTTTGCTTTAACAAATTCCGCATCTTTCAACGAATCCATGTGCAAAATTCTTACTTCATTTTCCTCAGGACTAACCATATCCTTTTTCATATCTTCAACATATTTGAGAAGTGCAAGCTTTCTTCCTCTGACCTTTGATGAAACACTTAAAGTTCCGTCGTCAGGCACATAAAGTATTGGTTTTATAGATAACAATGCACCGACCAAAGCAGATGCATTTGATACTCTTCCGCCTTTTTTCAGATACTTTAAATCATCAACGGTAAATCTATGCATAATTTTTAATTTATTTTTCTCTGCCCATTCAATTACTTCTTCAAACGATTTTCCCGCTTCTTTCAACTCAACACATTTAGAAACAAGCAATCCCAATCCGCCGGAAATACACCTTGTATCCATAATGTACAATTCCTGCTTTGGAAATTCCGCTCTGGCTTTTTCGGCGGCATCGTTAGCCGCATCAAAGGAGTGGGATATTTTTTTTGACATATCAAGAAACAAAACATTTTTACCGGTTTCAAGAAGTTTTTTAAAAAACTCATAGTAATTATAAGAGTTTATCATTGAAGTTGAAATTTCAGCTCCTTCACGCATTTTCTTTGCAATACTGAGCTTTGTTTCTTCCTTACAATCGTCATAATAGATTTCATTATCCAGCATATATGAATAACTGATAAACTCAATACCGTGTTCGTTTAAAAACTCAAGCGGCAAGTCTGATGTAGATGTTGTAGCAATAATATATTCTGCCATTTTTACCTCCGTAGCATTTATTTAGAATTGCGGATTAGGAATATTAGCACTGCCATCGGTGCTTGAAGTATCATCGGTTGATGAAGTATCGGTGTTATCGGTAACATCGGTAGCCGATGTTGCTTCTGTTGACGGCGGAAGTGTAGTTGTATATCCGTTGCTGAGAGTAATAGATATGTACGAACCAGCCGCAACGCTTGATCCTGCGGCAACAGACTGGTCTAAAACGGTATCAATTTCTTTTTCGCTGTTTATATAGACATAGTTTGTATCAAGCATAAGCCCTGCCGCTTCAAGCATATCAATGGCATCCGACAAGCTCCAACCCACAAGATTGGGAACTACCACATCATTTGCATCATCATTCTTAATTGCAACCAAAAGCTTAACATTTGAACCTCTCGGGGCGTTTGCACCTTTTTCGGGCTGTGTAGAAATAACTGTACCTACACTGCGTGAGGAATCCTGAACCTGTTCAATCGTAACAGTAAATCCTGCGGCAATCAGTTTCTGCTGTGCCTGAGAATAATTGTTTCCGTAAACATCCGGTACCTGAACAGTTGAATTTGAAATAACAGTAAGTGTTACAACCTCATCTGGAACAATCTTTGTACCGGCGGAAGGATTTTGTCTGATAATTTCACCGTCTTTTTTCTGGCTGTTAGCTTCAAGCACGGTTTCAAAATTATATTTTTCGTATGTGGTTTTCAGGTTAGGTTCAATATCTTCATAATAATTCTTACCGATGAAATTCTCGACTTCAATCCTTGAATTATCATTCATCATACCCGACTTCATTACAAGCATTATTACAATTCCGGCAACAACAAGTAATCCCAACGCAACACCCAGCATAATAGGAACCATTCTTCCTCCGGCAGGCTTTGTTGAACCCGAATATTTTTCATCCTCTTCCTTATCCTCTTCCTTTGGCGGAACAGGAAGCTTACCGAGTATTTCGGTAGCATATTTTGTAGGCTGCTTGTCTACATAATACGAATAGTCAAATTTAATTGACGGATTTCTTTTAAACTCATCAAGGTCAAGCAACATTTCAGCGGCAGACTGATATCTGTCGGCAGAATTTTTCTGCATTGCACGCATTGTAACCTGTTCAAGTCCTACGGGAATATTGGGGTTGATTTCACGAGGCTTCTTGGGGTCCTGTTGAACCTGCATTAATGCAACGGCAACTGCACTGTCAGATTCAAACGGCAACTGACCCGTAAGCATTTCGTACATTACAACACCGACTGAATATATATCGGCTTTTTCGTCAGTTAAATCTCCTCTTGCCTGTTCGGGGCTTATATAATGAACGGAGCCGATTGCATTTTCTGTCATCGTTCTTGTTTCGCTTCTGCTGAACCTTGCAATACCGAAATCACCGATTTTTATTATTCCGTGCTGTAACAGCATTATGTTTTGGGGCTTAACATCCCTGTGAACTATTCCCTTATCGTGAGCGTGCTGTAAAGCCCGTAAAATCTGCACAAGAAATTTTACGCACTCATGCCAGTTGACGGCACCCTGTTGCTGGATATATTCTTTCAGGGTAATACCTTCAACATATTCCATAACGATATATTGAAGCCTGTCTCCGAAACTTACATCATAAACCTTTACGATATTCGGATGTGACAAAACGGAAATTGCTTTCGACTCGTTTTTGAATCTGCGTCTGAATTCTTCATTTGCAAGAAATTCTTCTTTTAACACCTTTACGGCAACTATCCTGTCATCTATATTATCATAGGCTTTATACACTACCGCCATACCGCCTACACCTATTATTTCCTGAATTTCATATCTGCCGTCAAGTCTTTTTCCCACATAGTTATCCATATTTTCAACCTCCCGTTCAGCATGATGCAACGGTAACAACAGTAATATTGTCACCTCCGCCTTTTTCATTAGCGGAATCAACCAAAACCTCAGCAAGTTTATCAAACTCTGTATTAACAATCAGCTTTTCTATTTCCTCGTCAACGACATAATTTGTCAGACCGTCACTGCATATAAGTAAAACTCCGTCAGCATCCATTTCATTTTCATAAAAATCAAGCTCTATTGTATCCTCTACACCCAAAGCCCTTGTAATAATATTCTTTCTCGGATGGTTTCTCGCTTCATCAGGAGTAATTTCGCCCAACTCTACCATAGCCTGAACAACAGAATGATCCTTTGTTATCTGTGTCAAGCCGTTTTCTTTACAGTAATAATATGCTCTGCTGTCACCGGCGTTGGCTATATAAATCTTACTTCCGGATATAATGGCAACAACAACAGTTGTACCCATTCCCTGCAAATCGGGATTTTCGCTCGCCATACTGTAAAGCTTTGAATTTGCTGTTTCCACAACTGATTTAATCAAATTAATCACAGAAGCGCTATTCATATCAGGGCTGAATGACTTTTTAAGCTTCTCGGCAATCAAGCTTGAAGCAACACTGCTTGCAACATCACCGGCAGAAGCTCCGCCCATACCGTCACAAACAACAGCCCACGCCGCTGTTTCGGAAAATTCACCGTATGAAAATGCATCCTGATTAACTGAACGAGTTAAACCTACATCTGTTTTTACTGATATTCTCATCAAAATGTATCCTTCCCGGTCTTAATCCGTCTTCTCAATTGACCGCACGAAGCATCAATATCCGAACCGAGACTTCTTCTGACCGTAGTAGTAATTCCGTGCTTTTCAAGAATATTTACAAACGAATTAATTCTTTCAACACTGCTTTTTGAATAACCGTTGCCGGTTACATTATTTACAGGTATTAAATTAACATGACACAGCATACCTTTGAGTAAAGCTGACAGCTTTACAGCACACTCATCAAAATCATTGACACCGCTGACCATTGCGTATTCAAATGATATTCTTCTCGATGTCTGTTTGATATAATACCGACAGGCTTTTAATAATTCATCAATAGGATATGTCTTATTGACGGGCATCATACTAAGCCGCATATCATCAAAAGGGGCGTGCAAGGATACAGACAAAGTAAGCTGTAATTTTTTATCCGCAAGGTCATATATTTTAGGAACAATGCCGCAGGTTGAAAGCGAAATATTTCTCATTGAAATATTAAGCCCGTCTGCAGAATTGACAAGTGTCAAAAATCTCAAAACATTTTCATAGTTATCCAGCGGTTCACCCATTCCCATAATTACAATATGGGATATTTTTATGTTCATATCATTCTGAATAACATATATTTGCGAAAGTATTTCGGACGGTAAAAGATTCCTCACAAATCCGCCCTGTCCGGTGGCACAAAAGCGGCACGCCATTTTGCAACCGACCTGAGATGAAACGCAAACGGTATAGCCGTATTTGTATTTCATCAAAACTGATTCGATGTACTCACCATCGTCCAGTTTAAACAAATACTTCACCGTACTATCATACTCCGATTTCAGTTTTTTTTCAATAGTACAACCGAAAATAGTGTAATTATTTTTCAAAAATTCACGAAAATTTTTTGATAAATTCGACATTTTATCAAAATCAAGTACATTTTTCCCGTGAATCCAGGAATATATCTGATTTGCTCTGAAAGGTTTTTCACCCATTTCGGTAAACTGAAGCTTTAATTCTTCAAGAGTTTTTGAAGCAATATCTCTGTCCAAATTAAGCCTCCCCTTTCGTAAAAACAGCTATAAAAAATCCGTCTGAATTTATTTTTTTCGGTGTCAGACGCTCTGAACATTTTAAAATAAAATCTTTATTTTCACTTAAAAATTTATTACACACTTCTTCATTTTCTTTCGGGTTAAGTGTACAGGTGGAATACACAAGTGTGCCGCCCTTTTTAACATATTTTGAAGCGTTGTTTATGATGCTAAGCTGAATATTTTCAATACCGTCAATATCCTCTTTTTTCTTGTATTTTATTTCGGGCTTGCGTCTTATTATACCCAATCCGGAACAGGGTGCATCACACAAAACCTTGTCGGCAAGTCCAAATACTTTACAATACTTTGAAGCATCTGCAACGCCGGTTTCGATAATATCAATACCCAATCTTTTTGCACCGTTATTGACAAGCTCCAGCCTTGCGGTGTAAAGGTCAAAAGCTTTAATGCAACCTTCGTTATTCATATACTGTGATATTGTAAAGCTTTTGCCTCCGGGAGCACAGCACATATCAAAAACTGTGTCGCCGCATTTTGCATTAAGCTTATTTACACAAATCTGAGATGCTATATCCTGTATATGAAACAGACCTTTATTATATTCATCCGTATGTGTAATATCCGGTGCGGAATATAATGTTATACAATTTTCAACATTCGGATTTATCTCGGCATTATAGCCTTTTGAAATAAATATATCAAATAATTTATCAACCGTTATTTTTAAAGTATTGACCCTTAAATATGTGGGCGGCGGCAAAAGTGAATTTTCAAGTACGGATTTTGTTTCATCCTCCCCCAAATATTCAAGCCACATATCAACTATCCATTGCGGGCATGAGTATTTTACGGAAAAATATTCGCTTTTATTTTCTTCGGACGGCATATCAAAACCGTTTCTGACAAGATTTCTCAACACTGCGTTCACCATTCCGGAAGCATAAGGAGCTTCCCTTTTGGCTAACTTTACGCTTTCGTTCACAGCGGCACTATGAGGAATTTTCTCGGCATACAATATCTGAAAAGCACCCAATCTGAGAATAATTTTCACTTTGGGTTTTATACCCTTTAAACCGTTTTTTAAAAGCTTCGATATTGCATAGTCCAAGGTAAGTTTTCTTTCAAGAACACCGTACACCAAAAAGACGGTCAGAGATTTTTCCCTGCTGTCAAGGTTTAAATCGGAAAGTTCGTTGTCAATTGTTATATTTGAATATGCCTGCTGAGCTTCGATTTTTAAAAGTATTTTATACGCCGCCGTTCTTGCATCCATAATTTATCCCAATCTCGTACCTGTATCTATTTTTCTTCCCAACATAAAGCTTTCGGCACTCATCGCTTTTTTGCCTTCTGCCTGTAACTTTGTAATTTCTATTGCATTTCCGTCACCGCAGGCGACTACAAGCTTTTTATCGTTGTGAATAACTTCCCCCGCCCTGTCCGATTTCATATCCGACAGTTTTGAGGAGTGTATTTTTAAAATTTTACCGTCAAGTAAAGTTGTTGCCATAGGCCAGGAATACAAACCTCTTATCTGATTATGAATTTCTTTGGCAGATTTATTCCAGTCAATGGGGCACATCGACTTTGAAAGCATTGAAGCGTACTGATATTCCCCGTCAGGCTGTTTTTCGGGTACTAATTCTCCGGCTTTTAACTTTGCAATGGTTTTACTCATAACCTCTGCACCCAAAACCGACAGCTTGTCGTGTAAGTCCTCGGCAGTATCATCTTCGCCGATTTCCACCTGAGCCTTTAAAAGCATATCACCGGTATCAAGTCCCTCATCCATAAGCATAGATGTTACACCGCTGACGGTTTCACCGTTTAATACTGCCCACTGAATGGGAGCCGCACCACGGTATTTAGGCAAAAGAGAAGCATGAATATTGATACAGCCGTATTTAGGCAGAGTCAGTATTTCTTTTTGCAGAATTTTTCCGTAAGCCACAACAATTATTAAATCCGGATTAAGCTCTTTTAATGCATCAACGGTCTGTGAAGCTTTCATCTTTACAGGTTGAAACACGGGAATATTATGCGTCAAGGCACATTCCTTTACAGGTGGCGGTGTGAGTATGTGTCCTCTTCCCTTTGGTTTATCGGGCTGAGAGAAAACTCCAACCACATTTTCGCCGTCAGATACTAATCTTTCAAGACACGGTACAGCAAAATCCGGTGTACCCATAAAAACAATTCTCATTTTTAATCCTCATCATATACTCTGTGTGATGTGTAAAGTATTCCGTCCAAATGGTCAATCTCGTGACAAAAAGCCTTTGCCAATAAATCGGTTCCTTTATATACTTTCCATTTTCCGTCACGGTTTTGTGCTTTTACTTTAACGGTTTTCGGTCTTTTTGTGGTATAGCTTTCACCCGGCAGTGACAAACAACCCTCGTTACCGATTTGCTCGGCCTCTGCACTGATAATTTCGGGATTAACAAGCTCAATAGGACCTTCACCAACATCAATAACAACTGCTCTTTTTAAAATTCCCACCTGCGGTGCGGCAAGACCTACACCCTCGGCGGCATACATTGTTTCAAGCATATCATCTAAAAGAACAGCTAATTTATCATCAAACTTTTCCACAACTCTGCTTTTTTTAGTTAAAACCGAGTCGCTGAATTTAAAAATTTCTCTTTTCGCCATATTTTATCACTCTCTATTCCGGGTTTATATCAGCATATACGCTGACATTTTTATTTTCATTATACTTTGCAAAATTTATTAAAAGTTCGGAAATCATACTCCTGAACCTTATACTGTTTTTACATTTTATTATAATCTGATTTTTATATCTGTCTGCAACAAAGAAAACCCGCGGCTCGACAGGACCTAAAACTATTATCTTCTGTTCGCTGTATTTTTCTTCGGAAATTTTCTTAATATTATCTAAAAATCTTACTGCCGCCGCAGTCACTTCGTTTTCCTTTTCACCGGAAAAACCGATATAACAAATATCGCAGAAAGGCGGATATGTAAGCATTTTTCTGATATCTATTTCACTTTCAAAAAATCCGTAATAATCCTGAGATGCGGCTAATTTAATAATATTATTTTCGGGAACAAGTGTCTGAATAACCGCTCTGCCCTTATATTTTCCTCTGCCTGCTCTGCCGATAACCTGAGTCAGAAGTGAAAAGGTTCTTTCAAGGCTCCTGAAATCGTCATTATTAAGCTGTTGGTCAGCAGAAATAATGCCCACAAGTGTTACATTTTCAAAATCCAGTCCCTTGGCTATCATTTGTGTGCCGACTAAAATATCATAATCGCCGTTTTTAAAGGCATTAAGCTTTTTTTCATAGGCTAAACGGTTAGTAACACAGTCCGTATCCATTCTTAAAATTGAAGCTTCGGGGAAATATTCCCTCAATTCTTCCTCAATTTTCTGAGTACCCACACCGGCATATCTGATATTTTCTTCCCCGCATTCCTCGCAAACCTTCATATAATCACGGGTATATCCGCAATAATGACAAACAAGCTTGCCCAAATAGGAATGATAATTCATTGAAATACTGCAATGCGGACAGGTTATTACATTTCCGCAACTCTCGCAGGCAACAAAAGTGTTATAACCCCGACGGTTAATCAAAAGCATTGTCTGCTGAGAATTATCAAGGTTTTCCTGAATACTGTTTTTCAGCACTTCGCTGATATTACCCGTATTTCCGTTACGGCGGTTCTCGCACATATCGGCTACAATCACATCCGGCAATATTGCATTACCGTACCTTTCGGGAATTTCGTAAAAATTATATATTCCGTTCTGTGCCGCCGCAAAAGTTTCAACACTCGGTGTAGCCGAAGCTAAAACCAGCTCCGCTTTATTGTAAACACAACGGTATTTTGCAACTTCCTTTGCATCATAACGGGGAGTTTTTTCGGATTTATATGAAAACTCCTGCTCCTCATCAATAATAATCAGTCCCAAATTTCTAACAGGCGCAAAAATTGCCGACCTTGTACCGACAACTATCTTTGCCCTGCCGTCATTCACTCTTTTCCACTCGTCAACACGCTCGCCAACGGATAATCCGCTGTGAAAAACTGCCACATTATTACCGTATCTGGTATGAAAAAGGTGTAATGTTTGGGGCGTGAGAGAAATTTCGGGAACCATTACGATAACACCGCGGTTTAGTTTAACAGCTTCGTCAATAAGCTTCATATAAACCTTGGTTTTTCCGCAACCGGTAACACCGTAAAGCAGGGAAACAGTCCCCTCGTTCTTATTAAAATTATCAAGCAAGCCTTTAAAAGCTATATTTTGTTTTTCCGTAAGGACAATTTCTTCCCTGTTTTCAACAGTATCAATGTCATTATAAGGGTTTCGCAAGACTTCAATTTCATAAATCTCCACTATGCCCTTATTCTTCATGGTCTGAATGTATGCCGAAGTACAATCGGTAAACGCACACAAATCACTTACAGGCACATCACCCGTATCCTGAAGCACTTCAACTATTCTTTGTTGCTTAGGGGTAAGCTTAATATCCGAATAATTTTCCGTAAGCTTGATTATTCTTACGGTTTTATCGGAAACACGCCTTTTTGCCTCGGAAGAATACTGAACAAATCCCAAATTGACAAGCTCATCCAATTCCTCGGTTGACTTTGAAATTCCCAAAGCATCGCAGACACAAGCCTTTGTGCATTTTTTCTTCCTGACATCAAGATATTTTAAAATTTCAAGCTGAACAGAATTAAGAGTATCGGTGTCGGGATATTTTATGAATTTATAATATCCGACAAGCTTATGGTTAATTCCGTAAGGCAGCATCACCTTTGCCGCTTCGTACAAAGTACAGAAAGTTCTGTTCTTTATCCATTGTGCAAGCTTTAACATTTCATCTGACAGCACAGGGGCATCATCGAGAACAGAAGAAATGTTTTTCAATTTTTTATTATCGGTAGCGTCAGTAACACCGAAAACAATACCCATTCGCTCATTATTACCACGACCGAAAGGAATCATAACTCTGACACCGCTTACTATTTTTTCCGAAAGATTTTCCGGAACAGCATAGTCAAACAGCATATCAAAGCTGTAAGCGGTTTTTTCAACTGCAATTTTTGCAACTGTTTTCGGCATTATAAACTCCTGTGATTAAAGATTTTTAATTTCGTCAGGTTCAATAATCCGGTATTCGCCCCTGACAATCTCATCAATAGCAAGACTTACGGGCTTTTCCAATATTATTTCCTTATTTTCCTCAGCTTCATCGGAGATTTCTCTTGCTCTTTTTGCGGTAGCAGTTACAAGAGAATATCTGCTGAGATGATTTTTAAGAACTCCGCTTAAATCAGGATTAAACATTTTCAATTACCTCACTTATTATATTTTTCATATTGTTATATTTAAAATGTTCTGCCTTAATAATCGCTGCAACATCATTTACAGCATCATCAAGGTCATCATTTACAACCACATAGTCATATTCCGAACAGCGCTTTATTTCATCCACGGCAATATTAAGGCGTTTAATTATATCTTCCTCGCTGTCGGTTTGTCTTCTTCTCAGTCTGTTTTCAAGGATTTCCATTGACGGCGGAATTACAAAAATGCTGACAGCATCGGGATATATTTTTTTGATATTCGCTCCGCCGTTTACATCAATTTTCAAAATAACGGTTTTACCCTCGTTAAGCCAATTATCAACCGGCTCTTTCGGAGTTCCGTAATAATATCCGCTGTAATAATTATGTTCTAAAATCTGACCGTTTTCCAGTTTGTTGACAAAATCCTTTTCATCTACAAAGAAATAATGAACGCCGTCAATTTCGTTTGCACGAGCCGCCCTTGTTGTGGCAGAAACGGATATTTGAATATTTTCATCATTTTTTTTGAGTTCATCAAGAATTGTATCTTTTCCCGAGCCTGAGGGTCCCGAAAAAATCAATAACATTCCCTTTTGTTTCATTCTCCGTAATTTTCTCCTTCAACAATTTCTTCTTCGTTATTCATTCTGTTTGCGACGGTTTCGGTTTGCAGATATGACAGCACAATATGGTCGGTATCCGTAAAAATCACCGCTCTTGTACGGCGACCGTGGGTTGCATCAATCAAAGTACCCCTGTCCTTGCCCTCCTGGACAATTCTTTTGATAGGAGCAGACTCCGGACTTACAACCGCAACAATTCTTGCCGCATTCAACATATTACCAAAACCTATATTTATAAGCTTCATAGTAAACACCCGTTATTCTATATTCTGGATTTGCTCACGAATTTTCTCAATTTCGGACTTGATAATAATAACCTTTTTCGCTATTTCAATATCCTGAGCCTTGGAAGCAATTGTATTTGCTTCCCTGTTCATCTCCTGAACAAGAAAATCCATTTTTCTACCGATTGGTTCATCCGTATTCAAAAATTCCCTGAACTGCTGAATGTGACTTCTGAGCCTTACGGTTTCTTCATCGACAGCTATTTTTTCCGCAAATATTGCGGCTTCCGTCAAAATTCTATGTTCGTCAATCTGCTTGTCCTGTAAAACCTCGGTTATTTTTGCTTTAAGCTTTTCGTTATATTCACGAACGGTCTGAGGTGAGCGTTCCTCCACAAAAGCCACACAGTCAAGAATTGTATCGGCTTTGCTGTTTAAATCCGCAAAGAGTCTTTCGCCCTCTTTTGTACGCATTTCAATAAAACGCTCCAAAGCACCCTCTGCCGCAGCTTTTACGGCTTCCCAGATTTTTTCCTCATCAGCTTCGTTTTTATGTATAACAAAAATATCGGAATATCTTGACAGGGTTGCTAAGGAAATATCATTCCTGAGATTATATCTGTCCGCAATTTCGTGCAAGGCATCGACATAGCCCTTTGCAAGGGAGTGGTTGACATCAACCGTAACATCCTCATCCTCGAGGTTTTCAATCTGCACAAAGCAATCAACCTTGCCCCTTGAAATACCTTTGTTAAAAAAGGTTTTCAGTTTTTCTTCAAGAAAGCCGTATCCTCTTGGTACTCTTGCGGAAAATTCAAAATATCTGTGGTTCACGCTTTTTATTTCAACGGTTACGGACATTTGGTTTACAGTCTGCTGTACCCGTCCGAAACCTGTCATACTCTTAATCATAAGTACAAATTCCTTTCTTATGTTTCATATCATTTTACCAAAAAGCAATATATTTTGTCAACCGCCGCAACTGCCCGCCAGCAAAGACGGTATATCGGCTTCGTAATATTCACCTGATTTTTCAAAAGGAAACTGCAAAAAATCATTAAGCTTCGTTTTAGCCATATATGCGTTACGGTTTGCCGCATAGTTTAAGGCTGACCTTAAAAGCAATTCCGATATATAAGACTTGTCCTCAGGTGCAGTAACGCTTAAAATTTCAACATAATATCCGTCAAGCTCAATCTGACAAGTACCCGTCTTTTCACCGTTTTCAGTAGCAATAAAACTGACTTTATTCCCTGTAAATTCCTGCGGTTTAACTTCAATCATTTTTTAAATCCCTGCTTTTCTGTGTGGAGGTAAGAAGCTTATGTACTTCGTCATCCGTTAAATTTCTGTATTTCCCCTGCGGAAGCATTCCTAATTTTACCGAACCTATTGAAGTTCTTTTAAGTCTTGCAACTTCAAGTCCCACCGCTTCGCACATTTTTCTGATTTCTCTGTTTCTGCCCTCGTGGATTGTCATTTGTAAAACAACCCGTCCCGGTTCTTTCGTAATAACACTTACCTGAGCTTCGGCTGTCATTCTGCCGTCAACCATAACACCGGTTGCAAGCTTTGTAAGCTGGTCATCATTGATATCCGGTCTTACGGTTACTCTGTATGTTTTGGGAATATGCTTTGACGGGTGCATCATGGCATTTGCAAAAGCTCCGTCATTTGTCAAAAACAGAAGTCCCTCGGAATCTCGGTCAAGTCTGCCCACCGGGTAAATCCTCGCATCCACATCCTTTACAAGCTCTGCAACGCATTTTCTGTCCATTTCATCGCTCATTGTGGTGATATATCCTCTGGGCTTATGAAGCATAATATATACTTTTTTCTTTACGGCAACAATATTTCTTCCGTTCACCTGAACCTTATCGTGCTTAGGGTCAACCTTGTCGCCTATATGGGCAACTCTGCCGTTTACCTTTACGGAACCTCTTTCGATAAGCTCCTCGGATTTTCTTCGTGAAGCTATACCGTTATCCGCCATAAATTTTTGTAATCTTACTAATTTATCAGCCATTTTTACCTCTTAAACTTTTCTGCGTACACCGGAAGCCGTAATAACAGATGCGGTCTTTATAAGACGGTCTTTGTAATAATACAAAGCATAACCCACAATCTGTCCCGTCCTTACAGGTGCATATTCAAAACGCTTAACAAAAATTTTTTCCGTTATTTCATTTGTATTTGCCGTGGCAGGCAGCTTTGCATCATCAATTTTTAACGGTACAAAATTTTTCTTACCGCCTACAACACATAAATTTTTTAAAGCTGTTTCATTGGTTTTATTAACCCGGGAAAAACCGTATTCGTATAATCTTTTATGGTCATTCCAGTCATCCGGTGCGTTAAGTGTTACCGCAACCAAAGTTATATTATTCCTTTCCGCCGCCGTAACAAGACATCTGCCGCTTTTTTTGGTAAAACCGGTCTTTATACCTATACAGCCGTCAAGCTCCCTTAACAATCTGTTATGATTAAACAACATTCGTCTATAAGGCGGATTGCCGTAAACACAGGAAATTTTGCTCTGTGAGCAGATATACCTGAACTCCGGATTTTTTATTGCGGTTTTTGCAAGCAACGCCATATCATAAGCCGTTGAATAGTGACTTTCGTTATCCAGTCCCGACGGTGTTGCAAAGCTCGTATTATTCATTCCGATTTGCTTTGCCCTCAAATTCATTTTAGTGATAAAATCCGTTTTGCCGGACAAGTATTTTGCAGTGACATTAGCCGCATCATTACCCGACGGCAGCAACATACCGTACACAAGTGTTTCAAGCGTAACCTTATCACCGTCCAAAAGCCCCATGGAAGTACCTTCGACGGCTATATCCTCAGCCTTTACCGTGATAGTATTTTTCTGCTTTCCGCTTTCAAGTGCAATAAGTGATGTCATAATCTTCGTGGTGCTTGCCATTGACATTTTTTTATCTTTATTCTTTGAAAACAGTATTTCCCCTGTGTCAGCCGCCATTAAGACAGCCGCTTCGGCAGAAACACAGATATCATCCTCTGAATAAACACACGGAATAACCGAAACAATTATTAAAATTGCAGTCAGAATAACCTTAAAGATTTTCATACAATCACCCTGCAATATATATGCAGAGTGACATTTTGATTATTCCTCTGTTTTTGCCTTCCTGCGGTCGTGAATTTTATCGGCTGTATCTGTAATTTTATTCATAATTTCGGGTATCATGGAAATTATTTTATCTGCGGAGCTGTCACCCGTAACAATTGGTTTAACGGTTACATTGTCACCGTTAATTACAAGGAATGCAACAGGCTTAATTGTAATACCTGCTCCTCCGCCGCCGCCGAAAAGCTCCATATTCACCTTATTGGGAAAATCCGAACCGCCTGATGCAAAACCGTATGTAACGGTTGATACAGGTATAATCGTGTTGGAACCCGCAACAATGGGGTCACCGATTATTGTGCTTGTGTCAACAAGAGCCTTGATTTTGTCTATTGTTGTTTCTAACATGGCAGGAGCCGTTTTTTCTTTCATTTTCAGTTGCCGCCTTTCTGAATAATATTTTTATTAGAATTTTAAATATCAACCTGAATAAATATGCAATTACTGCATTTAATACAAAAATTGTTCTTATACTCAAATCTGCTTCAATATATATTTCCGAAGCTTGTGTAATAAAATCCGGTTCAACGCTTACATCGTATTTTTTAACATTGGAATTTGAAATTAAAAATGATGACAGCGGAAAACATATTGCGCATACTTTTCCGTATTTCTGAGCGGTTAAAGCCGGATCACCGTCGGACACCGTGCATTTGATTTTTAAATTTTTAAACACAAGGTGCTTCCAAAATGATTTTGCGAGAATACCTGTATAGTTTAAAATCTGTTTTAAAATGCCCATCACCGTTTCAAAGTCGTTTGCCTTTAAAAAATCCGATATGAATTTTTTAAAAGGTTTTTGCTTTTTAACGGGTTTCTTTTTGGTTTGTGATTTTTGACTTTTTACGTTGCTTTGCGTTTTTTCTTTTTTCTTCGGTAATATGTCAAACCACAGCCACTTTGCGGTAATTTTAACCTTATCCTGATACACAATGCTGACTTTAATTTTAATTAGCAACAGGAAAAATATGAGTAAAATCAAAGCCGCAAGAATATATAAAAATATCATTATTCCTCCGAATTTTCCGTCGCCTGTTCATTTGATTCTTCGGTGTTTTCTTCTTCGTCTTTTTCGGGTAACTCGGGTAATTCTTCAAGTGAGGTTACACAGAAGCATTTTAAAAACTGCGGTGTCGTACCGTAAAGTAACGGTCTGCCGGGTAATTCAAGTCTGCCCTTTTCTTCAATCAGTCCCCTTTGGCACAAGGTTGACATAACACCCGAGCAGTCAACGCCCCTCACCTGTTCAACAAATGATTTTGTAACCGGCTGATTGTATGCCACATCCGCCAATACCTCAAATGCCGCCTGGGACAATGGTGCATTA
>JAZUIT010000354.1:0-3804 GCA_045642385.1 Acutalibacteraceae bacterium | reverse complement strand
CAAAAGGGCGCAAATGCCCCTACTTATCAGCATGCTGAAATATATTAGCATATCAAGTACTCAATGTCAAGAGTTTTTTTCAAAAAAATTTCAGAATTTCAAATTTTTTCAAAACGCCGAAACCAAACAATATCAAGCACTTCGGCACGCTGAAGTGCGGAAGCGATAATCCATGCAAAAGCACATATATAAAATGTATATATAATATTATTGTGAACCACTATATGATGTGCCCGGCACGAAATATTTTTTCGATATATTGATTAACGGAAATTTTTGTGTTATCATAATATAAATTCTGAGAGGGGTGTATATATGGTCGGACTCGGAAAATGGGAGTTCAGTGTCAAAACAATGTTCTATTCGGGAAAAATTTTTCTTGATATATTTGATGACGGCGGAAAATACGGATATAAGCTTGAAGTGCCCGGAATGAAAGTTCCGAATGTTGATTTGAAAGAGGTCAACGAAAACGGCAACACGGTTGAAGCCGTACTTCAAACCTCATTACTGCAAGGCAAAGATTTGCTTGTTCACGCCGAATTTGACGGCGATACCGTTGACGGATATGTTAAAATACCGTTTCTCGGCAAGGTCAAAATTCAGAATGGCAGAAAAATCGGATAATGAAATATTAAAAGCCGCCCTTGGCGGCTTTTTGTGTTATATCTTGGCAGGAGCCGTGCGGTTTTTGCGCTCCTTTGCAGAATCCTTGGGAGCGATATCGCCCGCCTTGGTGAGAGCGATTTTTGTAAGCATCGGGCCAACAAGTTCATAAATTAGGACCGAAAAAAGCACGATATTTCTGACTATCGGGCCTATTTCTCCGAAATCCATAACCGTAACCGACATTCCGAGCGCAACACCTGCCTGCGGCAGAAGCGTAACGCCGAGATACTTCTGAGTGCTTGCATCGCACTTCACTATCTTGGAGCTGAAATATGCTCCGACATATTTACCTGCCGAGCGGGAAACGATATACGCAATGCCTATTCCGACAATTGCAACATCCCTGAAAACATTCAACTCAAGCTCCGCACCGCTGAGCACGAAGAATAAAGCAAAAAGCGGAACCGTCCATTTATCGGTTTTATCCATAATCTCCGCCGAAAAATCGCAGAGATTGCAGAACATCGTGCCGAGCATCATGCAGACAAGCAGAGCCGAAAAGCCGATATGTATCTCTCCGATATCAAATTCAAGCATTGAAATCGCAACGGTGAGCATAACAAAGGTTATTGAAAGGCAAAGTCTCTTGCTGTTTGAATTGAAAAATCTCTCGCAAACCGTGAACAGAACACCCATCACCGCACCCAGAACAAGGGAACATACAATTTCAAGCAGGGGTTCAACCGCTATGGCAATGAAGCTGAATTCACCGTTCACCATTGCTTTTGCAATTCCGAATGAAACGGCGAAAACGATAAGTCCCACGGCATCGTCAATCGCAACAATGGGCAGAAGCAAATCGGTAAGCTTTCCCTTCGCCTTATACTGACGAACAACCATCAGCGTGGCGGCAGGAGCGGTTGCGGCGGCTATTGCGCCGAGAATAACAGCCATCGGAACGGGAAGCTTTTCGCCGAGTGCGAAATGAAGCCCGATAAGAGCACAGTCAACACAAAGAGTTGCGATTACCGCCTGCCATATTCCGATAAAGGTTGCCTGACCGCCGATTTTCTTAAGCTGTGAAAGTCTGAATTCGTTACCGATTGCAAAGGCAATAAATCCGAGTGCAATATCGGAAATGATTTTAAACTCCTTAACATTATCAGCCGAAACGAAGCCGAGGCCGGCAATTCCGAGCCTGCCGAGACAGTAGGGACCGATAATAATACCTGCCACAAGATATGCCGTTACGGCAGGCAGACCGAGAGGCTTTGTGAGACGGGTCATAAAAAGCCCTGCCGCAAGAGCGATTGAAATACTTAATATTGTTGTCATTTCCACACCTTATTCCGTATAATTCATACAATTATATGGTATATCACAAGGGAAATAACTTGTCAATGATTTTTTACGGTAAATTGATTTAACAGTTGACATTTTACACCTTCATAAAATATTTACTGTAAAAGGTATAGCACGCCCAACATACATTGTCAGTGATTTTTGTTACGGATCAATTTGCACAAAATTTACAATCGGTATATGAGATATGAAATAGCAGGAACAAAAAATTTGTCCCTGCACATTTAATAAATTATTCGTTGAGAGTTTAATGTGAAATTTACTTGTTTTATATATTATCAATCTACATAAATTGTACTTGATTTCAATGAATATCCGATTTCTCCCATATTTTCTGCAGCACTTTTGTTGCTGTTCTTGCCGGCAGAATCAATTATTAAGAAATTGCTTGCAGACAATGAATTAACATTGCTGACATTTGTATATCCTACAATTGCAATATAGTGACTGCCGGTTGATCTGCCACCGCTTACATAGAAAACGACCGGCTTTCCGCTGTTGATACTGTCATAAGCAGCTCTAAAAGCATCCTGATTAGATGAGCACTTTTTTGTTTTATAGCTTGCTTTTGTCCAAGAAGCGGTATATCCGTATCTACCCAAAGATTTTACATAGCCTTCATTACTATATTCAGTCCAAGAATGAGACTTTCCGTCAATAATATCTCTGCAATATGCTAACGCATAGCATCCGCAAGGACCTGATTTGGGCTGAAATCCTGTTGAATTTATGTTTGACCAGTCAATATTAAGCGTTTTGCTTTTGGAATTGGAGACAGAAGTTGTGGTAGAAGCGGAAGAATTAAGAACCGATTTCATTTTTGAAATTGTTGAAGGACCAAACGAGCCATCAACCTTAAGTCCATATTTCTTTTGAAATGCTGTTGTTGCTGTCTTGCTTGCAGGTCCGAAAGAACCGTCAACATCAAGCAATGATGCTTTGAGTCCCTTATTTTTAATACAATAATTGAGAGATGCCTGCATCCATTTAACCTCTGATTTAGTTGTATTTGATGCCATGACAACTTTTGAACCATTCCAGTAAGCATAGTCACCGGATGAAGCCGGAGCATTGTAACTTGAGTAATTTGTAGAATAATTTGTTGCTGAAGCAGTTACCCCAATAGTGTTAATTGAAAAAACAGTGAAAAGACTCAATGCGATTGACAAAAATTTTTTAATACTCTTTTTCATTTTGAAAACTCCATAATCATATTATTCTTTTTTAACTACGGTATTTTTAAAGAACCGCTTAAACCCGGTCTCGTGAATGTATCAATAAAATACACTTCACTGTATTGATGAAATGGCTTATGCTGCAACCCGCTGTATTCCAACGCGGAATCTAAAACACAAGTAATCCTTTCTCAAATAAAATCTACTTTATAAACCGACAACTGAACTTTGTCGCCTTTCATGCCTTTACCAAAATTATATTTTTGTAATATTATATTCTGTTTTTTTACTCATAACAAAAGATGATATACTATATTCCATACCCTCAGTTGAACCTTCACATACAAAATCCAAACTGTCCGGTGATTCGCTGCCCCATTTTATAATTCCATTTGGATATTTTATAACATTCACGGCATTTACACATGAATAAAAATTTCCCGAACCAAAATCACCCTCGTACTTGCCCGAATATGTGAAAGTAATTATGTTATGGTATAGTTCTTCGCTGACTTCTTTATTTAATTTTAATGTGGAAAAATAGGTATCTCCTTGCATCAAATTTGATACTTTTTTTAATTCAACATTGGTCTGTGTTCCCAATATATCAGAATATTGCCAGCCCTCCGTTCCGTTTTTAACAGCCTTTGCTATGTTT
>JAZUIT010000353.1:0-3841 GCA_045642385.1 Acutalibacteraceae bacterium | reverse complement strand
ACGGTCTGACAAGGTACTTTCAAATGCGGATTCTGATTGCCGTCAACCAATGCAATATCCGGTTTTATCTGCAATCCGTCAACCGCCTTGTTCATAGCGAGGAATGTTGCCTGCAAAATATTTATACGGTCAATTTCCTTTTCGTCCACACTTGCAATACAATATGCAACTGCGTTTTCTTTTATAATATCAAAAAGCTTTTCACGCTTTTTTTCTGTTAGCTTTTTGGAATCGTTAAGTCCCTCTATAACTATTCCGTCCGGCAAAATTACCGCCGCCGCAAATACGGGTCCTGCCAAAGGTCCTCTGCCGGCTTCGTCAACACCGCAAAGTATATTATAACCACTTGATTTTATTTCATTTTCAAAATCGTAAAGTTCAGTCATTGGGAAGCTCCATTGTTATTTTACCTAATCTGCCTGCACGGTATTCATCAAGTATCATTAAGGCGGCTCTTTGGGTATCACATTCTCCGCCCTTTATCATCATACCTCTTTTTTTGCCGATAAGCTCCAAAACTTCATAAGGATGAAGATTTTCAAAATCAGATATTTTATATCTTTCTGCCAGTCTGTCCGGATAATTTTTCGCCATAACTTCGAGAAAGCGGACACAAAGACTTTCGTTATCTATAACCTGTTCCTTAACGGAACCGATAAATGCCAATTTATCTCCGACTGCCGGGTCTTCAAATTTCGGCCACAGCACGCCGGGAGTATCAAGCAATTCTATACCGTTGCCTATTGCAAACCACTGATTTTGCCTGGTGACACCGGGTTTATCCGCAACCTTTGCACGGTTTTTACCTGCCATTCTGTTAATGAAAGAGGATTTTCCCGTGTTCGGAATACCCACCACCATAACTCTCAGAGCTTTGCCGGACATACCTTTTTCTTCATAAGATTTAATTTTGTCGGCTAAAACCGTTCTTATTAAATCCCGGTAGCCGTTAAGTCCTTTTCCGGTCCTGCAATCCACACTCAAAGCATAAGCACCTTGATTTTTAAAATATTCTATCCATTTTTTATTGGCATTTGCATCTGCCATATCGCTTTTATTTAATAAGATTATTCGGGGCTTGCCGGAAATAATTTCATCAATTTCCGGGTTGCGACTGCTTTGGGGTATACGAGCATCAATAATTTCCGTTACCGCATCAACCAGCTTTAAGCTTTCCTTAATCTGCCGCCTTGTCTTTGCCATGTGTCCGGGAAACCATTGCACGGTCTGCTTTTGAAATTCATTCATTTTGCCGTTCCTCCCGGATTATTTTACGGCAAATTTACCGAATGGGAATACCCTTAATTTCACCTTGCCGAGAATATAATTTTCATCAATAAAACCGATTTTTGAGCTTCGGCTGTCGCTGGAATGATTTCTGTTGTCGCCCATCACGAACACATGACCCTCCGGCACGGTTACCGGAAAATCCACTTCAAATTTATCCGTTGTACTGCCCTGAATATAGGGTTCATCCAGTTTTTTACCGTCAACGAAAACATCACCGGTTTCGAAATTAATATCAACTTCCTGATTTTCCGTTGCAATTACTCTTTTAACAATAGGCTCGTTAAAATCATTGGGTTGTGTAACAATAACCACATCGCCGTATTTTGCCCTATTGGAAATTGCAGATACCAAAAGCCAGTCATTTTCCGACAAATTAGGCTCCATGGAAGAACCCACAACCCCAACAAAACGGAAAACAAAAGTAAAAATCAACATAATGGCAACCACCGCCGACAAAATTACCGACACCAAATCATATACACCGTAAACAAATTTATTGTCCTGCGTGTTGTTTTCGATTACTTCATTATCCATAACCATTACCCTCTCACAGCAATACTTAAAAAATACAGGGGACACCGCCATATCCAAAGATACGGGCGATTGCCCCCTAAAACATTCATCTATGCGACACCATCGCTTTTTATAAGGAGCCTATCAGTTGAGCTTCTCCTTAACCTTTGCAGCCTTACCGACTCTGTCACGGAGATAATAGAGCTTAGCTCTTCTGACAGAACCGTTTCTGATAACCTTAACATCTGCAACATTGGGTGAATTTACAGGGAACACTCTTTCAACACCTACACCGTAAGCTACACGGCGAACTGTGAATGTCTTGGAAACGCCGCTACCCTTGATAGCAATAACGATACCCTCGAAAGCCTGAATTCTTTCTCTCTCACCCTCACGGATTTTAACATCAACTCTTACGGTAGAACCGATTTTGATTTCGGGTTCAACTTCCTTTACGCTGTCCTTAGCAATAAATTTTAATGCTTCTGTGCTGTTCATAATTTTTCCTCCTCTTAAATTTACAGGCGTTCTTATGTCACACACAGCGGACCGCCCTACTTAATGTTTTTCTGCACTAAATCTCGTCATAAAAGGATATGACGGAAACAGAATTTGCACCATAAAATCTTTGTGCCGAATTATAATACCACATTTCCGGAAATAATGCAAGTGTTTTTTTGATTTTTTATATAAATTCTTCAAAATCTTTTATAAGTAACTTTTTGCGAACAATATTTTCCGAAACGGGATAGATCTCAAGCTCTTTGGAAATTGTTTCCATTAATAATGTGGGATTGAGATTTTTTTCATTTCCTGCGGACAAAATAAAATCACAGCAAACTTTATTCCCATTTATTTCAAAATCTTTTTTGAAAATCATCGGAATAATATTTACCTGCTTTATGACCTTTTTTCTTCCCTTTTTGCCCGTTTTTTCGGCAAATAATTCTTCCTGATTTAATATTTCGGTAGCGCTGTAATAAAACGACTGTGCAGTTTGTTCATCTTCAAATTCCACTTCAACCGAATACTGAGCATACATAATTTCCTTTGCATCATTAAAGGGCAAACAAACACCTAAAATTTTAATTCCCGGTGTCATAACCGCCGATAATTTTTCTTTGACTTCTTCGTTTGTCATATCCCCCTCAATGCGGATATCTACCGCTTCCCTTTCACTTTCCTGCATTATGGGCAACGGCAAAGCAAAGGTAATATACGGATGTGTGTTAAAACCCTCGGTGTACCACAGAGGTATTCTTGCCCTGCGGACAGCCTTTAAAAAACCCCTGTACATATCAAGGTGGGAAATATATTTTTCTCTGCCGGTTTTACTGAACCATATTCTTACAGAGTGCAATGACACACACCTCCGTTCAGTTTATTAGTTCCGCAGCCTGCACATTTTTCACGGCAGTTGGGCGTTGTTTCGGCTTCGTGAGCTTTTTTATTTTCACGGATTAAAAATTCGGTTGAAATACCGTAATCCATATGTGACCAGGGCAAAACCTCGTCAAAGCTTCTTTTACGGCAGGCGTAAAACTCAGGTGTAAGGTTACATTCTTTGAAAGCCTCCTGCCATAAATCAAACCTGAATTTATCCGACCAGCTGTCAAATTTACAACCCTTTTTCCACGCAAGCTCAATAACATCACAAAGCCGCCTGTCGCCCCTTGCAAGTACACCCTCCATTAAGCTTGTGGGAGTTTCGTGGAAGCTGTAATTCACCTTTCTTGTGGTAATGTTTTCCTTTAATAATTCCTGCTTTTTCTCCAACATTTCCATTGTGTCCTGAGCTTCCCATTGGAACGGTGTAAAGGGCTTGGGTACAAATGATGATGCACTCAATGCGACGGACACCGACTTGCCCTTTGGCTTGTCCGGATTTTTATAATATTCATCCACAACCTTTTGTGCAAGCTGTGCTATACCGATAATATCATCATCGGTTTCTGTCGGTAAGCCTATCATAAAATATAATTTTACCGCTGTCCAGCCGCCTGCAAAAGCTTTGTCAACGGTTTTGATTATGTCATCC
>JAZUIT010000352.1:0-21371 GCA_045642385.1 Acutalibacteraceae bacterium | reverse complement strand
GGTCTTTGTGCTACACAGTACGCATCGGAGTATATGGATGCCGAAATTCATAACGGAGGTTTTAAATATACACTCCACTTCGAACACGGTGAAAACATAGGCGGTCTTACAAAAGAACCATACAATAAAAAAGATACAGGTACACGCATTACATGGAAGCCGGATTTAAAGGTATTTACGGATATTAATGTTCCTTTGGAATATTTGCAGGATATTATAAAACGGCAGTCAATAGTAAATGCAGGTGTGACCTTTATTCTTAAAAATCAGGTTACAAAATCCTCATTTGAAACCTTCGAATATGCATATCAAAACGGTATTGTTGACTATGTTAACGAGGTTGCAAAGGACAACTCACTTTCCGGTGTTCAGTTTTGGCAGGCTGAAAGAGTGGGCAGAGACAGGGCTGATTTAAAGGATTATAAGCTGAAAATAAATGCCGCACTCTGTTTTTCCAATAAAATTCAGTTGAAAGAATATTACCATAATTCCAGCTGGCTTGAACACGGCGGTGCTCCGGATAAGGCGGTAAAAAGTGCCTTTGTTTCCCAGATTGATGCTTATTTAAAGCAAAACGGAAAGTATGTCAAAGCCGATTCAAAAATAAATTTCCAGGATATTGAAGATTGTCTTATACTTGTAATATCATCTTTTTCAACGCAGACATCCTACGAAAATCAGACAAAGAAAGCTATTACAAACAAATTTATTCAGGAAGCGATGACTGAATTTTTCAGGCATCAGCTTGAAATATATTTCATAGAAAATCCCCTTGAAGCGGAGAAAATCTGTAATCAGGTTCTTGTGAATATGCGCAGCCGTATCAAAGCTGACACCACAAGATTAAACCTTAAAAAGACTTTGCAAAGCTCCAACGATTTGGCAAACAGGGTGCAGAAATTTGTTGATTGCAGAAGCCGTGATGTTTCAAAAAGGGAACTGTTCATAGTGGAGGGTGATTCCGCTCTGGGGGCCTGTAAGCAGGCGCGTGACTCCGAATTTCAGGCGGTAATTCCTCTGAGGGGTAAAATACTTAACTGTTTAAAATCAGAATACGATAAAATTTTCAAAAATGAAATTATAACCGATTTGATTAAGGTTTTGGGCTGCGGTGTTGAAATTAAATCAAAGGCAAAGGATATGGTGTCCTTTGATATTAATCAGCTTCGCTGGAATAAAATTATTATCTGCACCGATGCCGATGTAGACGGATTTCAGATAAGAACTCTTATTCTTACTATGATTTACAGGCTTATGCCCACACTTATCGAAGCCGGTAAGGTGTATATTGCCGAGTCACCCTTATATGAAATTAACTGTAAGGATGAAACCTGGTTTGCCTATACCGAAAAAGAGAAAGCAGAAACCCTTGAAAAATTGCAGGGCAAAAAATATACTATCCAGCGTTCAAAGGGACTTGGTGAGAATGAAGCGGATATGATGTCTTTGACCACTATGAATCCCGAAACACGCCGACTTATAAAGGTAAATCCTGCGGATGCACAAAAAACAGCCGATGTTTTTGAATTACTTTTAGGTAACGACTTAGCCGGCAGAAAGGAGCATATCAGGGATAACGGACATCTGTACATTGATTTGACGGATGTCAGCTGATGAAAATTTATGGCAGAACGAAGAAAAAAGAAAAATGATGCTCCAAATAAGCAGGAATATAATATAAATGCTCATATTTTCGGTGCAGGTGAGGTTGTTGAACAGCAGATTACCGACACCCTTGAAATGAACTATATGCCCTATGCTATGAGCGTTATTATGTCAAGAGCCATTCCGGAGATTGACGGATTTAAGCCTTCACACAGAAAGCTTCTTTACACTATGTACAAAATGAAGCTTTTGGGCGATACGAGAATAAAATCCGCAAATATTGTGGGCAGAACAATGCAGTTAAACCCCCACGGTGATGCGGCAATTTACGATACAATGGTTCGTTTATCAAGAGGTTACGAAGCTTTGCTTCACCCTTATGTTGACTCAAAGGGTAACTTCGGAAAATCCTATTCGAGGGATATGCAGTGGGCGGCTTCTCGATACACGGAAGCAAAGCTTGAATCAATCAGCAACGAGCTTTTCAGAGATATTGAAAAGGATACCGTTGATTTTGTGGATAACTACGACAGCACCATGTTGGAGCCCACATTGTTGCCGGTAACATTCCCATCAATTTTGGTAAATGCGAATACGGGTATAGCTGTCGGTATGGCAAGCTCAATATGCTCATTTAACTTGCAGGAGGTTTGCGAAACCACCATTGAGCTTATAAAAAATCCCGACCATGATGTTTCCGAAACCTTAAAAGCTCCCGATTTTATCGGCGGCGGTCTTATAAGATATAACCGTGAAGCCTTTGAAGAAATTTATAAAACAGGTAAGGGCGGTATAAAAATCCGCGGCAGATATGCTTACGATAAATCCAATAACTGTATTGATATTACGGAAATTCCACCCACAACAACGGCGGAAGCGATTATCGAAAAGGTTATCGAAAAGGTAAAAAGCGGCTCAATTAAAGATATCAGCGATATCCGTGATGAAACCGACAGAAATGGTCTGAAAATTACCATTGATTTAAAGCGTGGGGCTGACCCGGAAAAGCTGATGCAGAAGCTTTTCAGAATGACAACACTTGAAGATACATTTTCCTGTAACTTCAATGTACTTATAGCCGGTTCACCTCAGGTTTTGGGTGTCGCACCCTTACTTAATGAATGGATTGCGTTCCGTACACAGTGCGTAATGCGCAGAGTGTATTCCGAAAAAACCAAGGCGGAGGAAAAACTCCACCTGTTAAAGGGTCTTGAAAAAATACTTCTCGATATTGACAAGGCTATTAAAATTGTCCGCAATACCGAGGAGGAAGCGGAAGTTGTTCCCAATTTGATGATAGGCTTCGGCATTGATGAAATTCAGGCGGAATATGTAGCGGAAATTAAACTCCGCCATTTGAACAGGGAATATATTTTAAAGAGAACCAAAGATATTGAAGACCTTGAAAAAGCAGTTAAGGATATGGAAGATATTCTTAAAAGTAAAACAAGGGTTAAGAAAATTATTATTTCCGAGTTGCAGGATGTTATAAAGAAGTATTCACAGCCGAGAAAATCCGAGATTATTTATGATACGGATATTGAGGAAACCGAAACGGTGGAGGATGAAATTCCCGATTATGCGGTTAATTTCTTCTTTACCAAGGACGGATATTTCAAGAAAATTACCCCCTTGTCCCTCAGAATGGGCGGAGAACATAAGTTGAAGGAAAATGATGAAATTGTGTTCTCAAAAGAGGGCAGTAACAGGGATGAATTACTGTTCTTTACCAATCAACAACAGGTTTATAAGGCAAAGGCATCGGATTTCAACGATAGCAAGGCGAGTGTTTTAGGCGATTTTGCCGCAACAAAATTGCAGATGGACGAGGGCGAATTACCTGTAAAATTAATTGTAACCAACGATTACAGCGGATATTTACTGTTCTTCTTTGAAAACGGTAAGGCGGCAAAGGTTCCCTTGTCTTCATATCAGACAAAGACCAACCGTAAAAAGCTCATAAAGGCTTATTCCGGTGCTTCACCGCTTGTGGATATTAAGTATATAAAAGAGGATTGCGAAATAGTTCTCAGCTCTACTGCCGGCAGACTGTTGCTTGTAAATACCGGCGCAATTTCCGTAAAGCAGACTAAGGACACCATAGGAATTGCGGTTATGACATTGAAAAAAGGTCATAGGCTTTCGGGCGTTCGTGATTATAAGGACGGCGAATTTGTAAAGCCTTACAGATATAAAACAAAAAATCTTCCTGCCGCCGGTATGCTTTTAAGTGCAGAGGATGCAGGGGAGCAGATTGCACTTGAATAGTTAGGAGTTAGAAGTTAGGAGTTAGGAGTTAAGGGCGGGCAAGCCCACACCCATTTTTAATTGCTTTGTCAAAGTTGTTGATAACAAAGGCTCCTGTTTTCATTTATGAAAAAGGGAGCTGTCAGCTACGCTGGCTGAGGGATCAAAGAAAAATGTAGAAGAAAAACTTGTCACTGCGAGGGAGCTTGCGACCGCGGCAGTCCAAGGGAACCTGCTGTATGCACAATTTGGATTGCCACGCATATGCTTGCAATGACAATGTATTTTACAACATTTTACAATGACATTTTGCTTTGCAAAATGCACCACAATTCTTAATTCTTAATTCCTAATTCTTAATTAAAAAAGGGAACTGCATTTTTGCAATTCCCGGCGGTAAAATGCAAACGCAATAGGTCGATTTTTTACCGCTGAAAATATTTTGTCCATGTAGTGTAAAAATATTCAAAAATACTTGATTTTTAAAAAATCTTGTGATATAATGAACTGTGTTTAAAAAATTTGGAGGTGCGTTATGCTCTGGTATCATTATGTTTTGGGTTCAGTATTAATTTTAATTGCTATTATTCTTACAACTATTGTTCTTATGCAGGAGGGTAAGTCGGCTGGTCTTTCCGGTGCTATTGCCGGTGGTGCGGATACTTTCTTCGGTAAGAATAAGGGTCGTACTTATGAAGCAAAGCTTGTTAAGCTTACAAAGGTTGTTGCGGTAGGTTTCTTTGTAATCGCTTTCGGCACAATGCTTTTGCTTTTGTTTATCTGATAGTATTTTATTGTATGACGGTAGCTTAATGGCTGCCGTTTTTTTTTGCAAAATGCAATAGTTTTGTCGGCGGCAAATTTTTTGCTCGTAAGAAAAAGAATTACCAAGCTTGCCGATATACAATATCCACATTCCGTAGGGGCGAACTGTGTTCGCCAGTCAGTTTTCAGTTTATCTCTGAAACAAAAAAGCTGCCGGAAGTACCGAAAGTAACATAATTGTGATTATGTTGTATTTCATGAAAATTCACATTGCAACACAATTAAAATTAAATATTTTGTAAATTTTCGTGCAATGTATTGCAATATTCGTATAATATAGTAAAAAGAAAGGAGATGCTTCTATGGCAGGCACAACTACAAATATCAGTATTCGTATGGATTCCGAATTGAAAGCACAAGCAGAAACACTTTTCAATGAGTTCGGTATGAATATTACTACTGCATTTAATATTTTTGTGCGTCAAGCTTTGCGTGAAGGCAGGATACCGTTTGATATTTCCTTAAATCAGCCTAACCGTGAAACACTTGCGGCTTTGGCAGAAGCAGAAAAAATCGCAAAAGATCCTAATGCAAAAGGATATAACGACCTTGATGAATTGTTTAGAGATTTAAAATCATGAGAGAAACAAAATATAATGTAAGAATGACCTCTCAGTTTAGAAAAGACTATAAACTTGCAATGAAACGAGGACTTAAAATTTCTTTACTTGACGAGGTTATCGTGAAACTATCTACAGGTGAGGAATTATCAGAAAAATACAAAGACCATGCTTTGATAGGAAATTGGCTTGGACATCGGGAGTGTCATATTCTTCCCGATTGGTTGCTTATTTACCGTATTGAAAAAGATATTCTTGTGTAGACATTATCACGAACATGATCACATAGCGACTTGCTTAATAAATAAATTATGCACGGCAACTGGACCTTTTCAACTTCTTTTATTGAAAAGGTCTGATTTTTTGTAACATATTCTCGAAATTTAGCGATTGTCGGCAAATGTCGGCGATTGTTTATCTTTACAAGCAACTATTAATGTGCTACAATTAGTGTTTAGGTAGGAATAACTATACCCGTTTTGAAAAATTTTTAAAAAATTTCAAAAAAGCCTGAAAAACATCATATCTGATATCATATGTTGTGTGGTATAATATAGAAAAAGTTCGTAGGGTGCGGCATCCCTGACGCACCGAAAACAGCGGTAAATTTGACGGGTTGTCGAGGGCGCCAACCCCTACGATAATAAAAAAGGAGATTTTGTTATGAAAAAATTTGCAAGTTTACTTTTAACTGTGGTTATGCTTGCCACCATGCTGACCGTTTTTGCCGTGCCGGCAAGTGCGTCATCCGGAACAAACGGCAACATCAACTGGCGTATCGACGACACTACGCTGACCATTTCCGCCGTCCCCGGCACAGACGGAGAGATGCAGGATTATAAAAACTACAATTACGCACCTTGGTATTATGTTGGCGGGAAGTATTCATACGAAACCATCACAAATATCATAATTGAGAAAGGTGTCGTCCGGATCGGCAAGTATGCTTTTGCCTACTTTAATAAAATCGAATCTGTCGTAGTGCCGTCAAGCGTTTACGAGATCGGCGAATGGGCATTTTATAATTGCAAAAACCTGAAAAACGTATGGATCAAGGGCTGCAACTTTTCGAGGCTAACTGTAAAAAGAGGCGCTTTCAAATGCTGCTACGGCCTCAATGCTCTCGCCATCGGCACGGTGAAGGGGGACGAGCAGAGTATCTCTCTCGGATACGAAGCATTTGAAAACTGTAACTATCTGAAATATGTGTTCCTTTCAAAAGCCATTACACACATCTCAGAGGAAGCGTTCTGCGATGACTCCAAAATAGAGACGGTATATTACGGCGGAGATTCGGATTCATGGAAAGGCATCATGATATCGGGGGGCTGGAATACTTATCTTACGGATAAAAACAGGTCGTATTTAATGGATTTCTGCAAGTATTATTCAAACGATGTTGACACATATCTCCCAAAATGTGAGGACGGCTGGCCCTTTAATAAATCTCCCTTTAACCTGTTCGAAGGCTATCCGGGTGGGAAATTCGACGGCTGGAAATGCGATATCAACAGCTATTGGCGCGAATATCCCAACGGAGAAAAGGCGTATGAAAGCACTTTCACCAAATGGTCACACAGCGACACCGAGTGCTGGAGAGAATTGCCCGATGGCAGCAGGCGTTACGTTCAGAAGTCGGAATGGAAGTCCGATGAGGCGATCCATTATAAAGTATTGCCGGACGGCAAAATAGCACGCAAGACGCCCCATTCCGTTAAAGACGGAGTCTGCACAGTTTGCGGCATGAAAGATCCTCTTGTCAACTTCTATACCGACGAAAACGGAAAATATCAGAAGATCCCCGAAGGATTCAAAGCCTATAAAGCTGAAACCACCCTTAAAGACGGCTGGTACGTTATTGACAGATACTGGTATCTTGGTGGTACTGCCCCCGCCCCCATCACGATCGACGGTGACGTTAAGCTCGTTTTGAAAAACGGAATTGAACTTAGTTTGTATTGGGGAATAGCCATTAATAACGGCAAAAAGCTGACGATATACAGCGAGACCGTTGATTTGGAAGACGGAAATAATATGGGAAAATTAACCATCTGGAATAATTGCCTCAGTGAAGGTGTGGGCATTTGCGGAAAGGGATCCGGCAATATGTCGATCACTATCTGCGGCGGAAATATCGATTCAGCAAGCGGATACATTGGTGCCGGAATAGGCGTGAGCAATTATACAATCGGGAGAGACGAGGTCAATCAGAAAGTCGATGTCACTATATATAACGGCAACATAATCGCATATGGCAACCAATCTGCCGGTATCGGCGGAAACACTTCATCAGTAACGATATACGGCGGCAGAGTAAGAGCATACGGCACTCGGGGCTGCCCGGGCATCGAAGGCGGAAATTCTTTCGTAAAGATCCACGGCGGCGACGTGTTTGCTCAGGGTGGCCAGTATGCCTGCGGAATTACCGGGAAGACAGTCAGCGTCAGTGACAAAGCCCATGTTGAAGCACACGGATATTTCGATGTTGTGACTGATTATAAGTATCCCGACATTGACAATCAGGTGCCCTATATTAGCACCGTTCTTTCCGAAGGGAACATTTGGATAATTGTTGCGGTGGCAGTTGTAGTTGTTGCCGGAGTTGCGGCACTGGTTATCGTGAAGAAGAAAATGAAACCCGTGCTTGCTAACGGCACAGACGAAGAATAAATTATAGAGTGGAGAGTGAAGAGTGGAAAGTGGAGTTATAAACTCTCGTCTCTCAACTCTCAACTCTCAACTCTATATAAAAAGGGGCGTTTTATCATGAAAAAATTTGTAAGTTTAGTTTTAGCGGTGGTTTTACTTGCCACCATGCTGACCGTTTTCGGCATTCCCGCCTTTGCGGAAGAGAAGCAAACGATAAATGTTCCCTCAGATGTTAGGATGCATTATACAGGCGAAGAATTGATCGGATTTGAAGATACCGACCTATACACCGTAGAAAACGGCAAGAGAAAAGATTGCGGCAGAAACTATGTTGACCTTACACTCAGAGATACGGACAAATACAAGTGGGAAGGTACTGACGGCAAAAGTATCACTGTTTCTTTCGAAGTACATCAATATTTTGATAGAGATAAAAACGGTTTATGTGATGACTGCGGAAAAGCAGACCGTAATTTCAAATTGAGAGACTACTACCTTGATGTTAAATTAAATGAAAACAACTCTGTCATTACCGAAGAAAAGACCCGTGATGATTTATGGGTTATTGTAGCAGAGGATGAAGAATGGGGCACGGCAAACGATGACACATGGTATGTCGTTAACGGAAGTGTCGAATTGAAAAACCGCCCCGTTGTAAAAGGTAATGTTCACATCATTTTGAAAGACTACGCTACCTTGACGGCAAATCACGGTATCACCGTTGAGGAAGGCAATTCAATCAGTTTTTATGCTCAATCGGATGATGAAAACATAATGGGCAAGCTGACTGCCGAAACTGACGGCGTTACCGCCATCGGCGGAAGAAACGGCAATGATGCCGCCGTTGAAGAAGAGACTCTTTATATTCAACCTGGAGGCGAGGGAGGACCCGGAGGCGACATATATTTCTGCGGCGGCAGTATTTTGCTTAAAAGTAAGGACGCCGTTTGTATCGGCGGCGGCAACGGCGGGCACGGCCAAATTCATAAATACGCCGGAGGCGTAATTAAGAAAAACGGCAGTGATGGCGGAAACGGTGGAAAAAGCGGCAAGGTTTATTTTTACGGCGGAAATGTCTTGCTTGAAAACAATAACACCGCCTGTATCGGCGGCGGCAACGGCGGCGACGGCGGTTATTCCATCCATTTGGATATGAACAAGAAAGAAACTCGCGTTGAAGGCACTGACGGAAGCAAGGGTCAGCCGGGCTCGTTTACAGCAGAAAACGATTTGATTGTATATGGCACTCCCGTCATGAAAGCCGGCACATCTGCCGAAAGTGCAATACTTTTGGACGCTGTTACCGATTACACCAATCAGTCGTTTCTTTCGGTACAGTATAACAGCGTTTCAGCCCTCGGCTCGGTGCTTTCTAACGGCAGCATTTGGATAATCGCTGCGGTTGCAGTTGTAGCAGTTGCTGGAGTTGTGGTGCTCGTTATAGTTAAGAAGAAAAACAAACCCGCACTTGCTAACGGCACAGACGAAGAATAATACATAAACTTTTACGGCAGGGGAACAAAACCCTGCCGTTTTTGATATAACGGAGAATAGTATGCAAAACATCATTTTCTCTCTTGCATCGTTTCTCGTGGCGGCGGTTGCGTGCCTGTCCGGTGCGGCAAGGTTTAAGGAGCTTAAACAGGTTATGAAAAATTTTTATTTATAATCAAAAATCAGTTGAATTTTGTAAAAAAATATGATAAAATTCTAATTAATATTATTTGAAAAATATATAATTTTTTAAGGGAAGGGACTGCATAATTGAAAGACAATGTTATAATCGAATTAAAGAACATCTCCAAAAGCTTTGGTGATGCCAAGGTTCTTGAAAATCTGAATTTGTACATCAGGAACAACGAGTTTGTTACTCTGTTAGGACCCTCGGGTTGCGGCAAAACAACTACTTTGAGGATTATCGGCGGATTTGAAGAACCTACTTCGGGAGAAGTAGTATTTGACGGTAAGATTATCAACAATTTACCTCCTCATAAAAGGCAGGTAAACACCATTTTCCAACGATACGCACTTTTTTCACATCTCAATGTGTATGAAAATATTGCGTTCGGCTTGCGAATACGAAAAATTCCCGAAAAGGAGATTAAAGCAACTGTCTTTGATATGCTCCGATTGGTAAATTTAGTCGGCTTTGAAAAGCGGGATATCAACAGCCTTTCGGGCGGTCAGCAACAGCGTGTTGCCATAGCCCGTGCACTTGCAATTAAACCGAGAGTTTTGCTCCTTGACGAGCCTTTGGGTGCGTTGGATTTAAAGCTTCGTAAGGATATGCAGGTGGAGCTTAAAAATATTCAGCAAAGACTTAATATCACATTTATATATGTTACCCATGACCAGGAGGAAGCCCTGTCAATGTACGATACGATAGTGGTTATGGAACTCGGCAAAATTCAGCAGATTGGTAAACCTATGGATATTTACAATGAGCCGAAAAATGCATTTGTTGCGGATTTTATCGGCGAAAGTAATATTATTGACGGCATTATGCGTAAAGATTACCTTGTTGAATTTGACGACAGAAAATTTGAATGTCTTGACAAAGGCTTTAAAGAAAATGAACCGGTTGATGTTGTTATCAGACCGGAGGACATCAAAGTTCTTCCGCCTACTGAGGGTAAGCTTTCCGGTACTGTTACATCTGTCACATTTAAGGGCGTACATTTTGAAATTATTGTAGATATAAAGGGCTTTAAGTGGATGATTCAATCTACGGTTCAAAGCAATGTAGGCGATAAAATCAGTCTTGATATTTTGCCCGATGCAATACATATTATGGAAAAGTCCGAGTATTCAGGTCAGTTCGGCGATTACAGCACATTCAGTGATGAAATGGATCACCTGTCAGATGTTGAGGTAACTGCCGATGAAAAATGAACTTAAAAGAGAAATAAAATCCAACAGCAGAGTTAAACATTTAGTTGAAGCTCCCTATATTTTATGGTCGGCAATTTTCATTGTTGTACCGCTTATACTGGTAGCATATTACGCTTTTACGGATAAGGGCGGTAATTTCACCTTTGAAAATGTTACAAAGCTTCAGGGCTATACCACAATTATTCTGCGTTCAATTTGGTTCGGTCTTGTATCAACCGCAATTTCACTGGTAATTGCTTATCCGGTGGCATATACTATTGCACAGAGTAAGAAAAAATCCCAGGGTGTTATGATTATGCTTGTAATGCTTCCCATGTGGATGAATTTTCTTCTGAGGACATACTCATGGATGGCATTACTTGAAAATACAGGTATAATAAATTCATTTTTAGGAAGGTTCGGTATAGGACCGTTCCAGATGATAAATACCTCCGGTGCGGTAATTTTGGGTATGGTTTATAATTTCGTACCCTATATGATTTTACCCATATATTCCGTTCTGACAAAGCTTGATAACAGTATTGTCGAAGCGGCTCAGGATTTGGGCGGCAACCGTTTTCAGGTATTTAAAAATGTAATTTTGCCCCAAAGCTTTCCCGGTGTTATTTCCGGAATAACTATGGTTTTTGTCCCGTCTGTCAGTACCTTCTATATTTCACAGAAATTGGGCGGCGGCAAATTCACACTTATCGGTGATGTTATTGAAATGCAGTTTAAAACTGCGGATAACTATAATTTAGGTGCGGCAATTTCACTTGTACTTATGGTTATTATTTTAATCTGTATGGCTGTTATGAACAAATTTGCAGATGATGACGGAGGTATTGTATTATGAGAAAAACCTCCAAAATTTATACTGCCTTAGTTTTTATTTTCCTCTATGCACCTATACTTATAATGATAGTGTATTCTTTTAACTCCTCAAATTCCACAGGAGTTTTCACCGGCTTTTCTCTGAAATGGTACGGTGAATTGTTCAGAAACGGCGAAACTATTGAGGCTTTGAGAAACACTCTGATTTTGGCTGTTTCATCTTCTGTTATTGCAACGGTTATGGGTACGACGGCAGCTGTGGGTATTCATTCAATGAAGAGAAAGTGGGTAAAAAATCTCACAATGAATGTCACAAATATTCCTATGATGAACCCGGATATTGTTACCGGTATTTCGCTTATGCTGTTGTTTGTTTTCGGCGGTGTACTTTTAAATATCAGCGGTGTGTTGAGCTTTTGGACATTGCTTATAGCTCATATCACATTCAATTTGCCCTATGTAATTTTATCTGTACTGCCGAAATTAGGTCAGGTTGATAAGCACTTGCCGGAGGCGGCTGAGGATTTGGGCTGTACACCCTTGCAGTCATTTTTCAAGGTTGTTTTGCCTTCAATTATTCCCGGTGTTGCAACGGGACTTATAATGTCCTTTACACTTTCTCTTGATGATTTTGTTATCAGTTATTTCAATGTGGGTCCTAAGTTCCAGACCTTGCCCATCAGAATTTTTGCAATGACAAAAAAGCGTGTTACACCTGATATTTACGCCTTGTCTGCAATTATTTTTGTTACAATTCTCGTATTGCTGATACTTATAAATCTGTCACAGAAAAAATCGGAAAGGGAGGATAAACACAGACGATGAAAAAAATATTCTATCTTTTTATTTCCCTCAGCCTGATTTTTTCCTCTACTGCGATTATTTCCCACGCAGAGCAGAAGTCCATAAATGTCTACAACTGGGCAGAATATATTTCAGACGGCGAGGACGACACCATGGATGTTAATGCCGAGTTTGAAAAAAGAACCGGTATTAAGGTAAACTATACAAACTATGCTACAAACGAGGATTTGTACGCAAAATTAAAAAGCGGCGGAGCGAATTACGATGTTATTATTCCCTCTGATTATATGCTCGAAAGGCTTAAAGTCGAGGGAATGTTGCAGAAAATAAATTTCAAAAATGTTCCGAATTATAAGTACATCACCGAAGAATATAAGAATATGTTCTATGACCCCACAAATGAGTATTCCGTGCCTTATACCGTGGGTATGGTGGGTCTTATTTACAACAAAAAATATGTCAGCGGTACTCCCGACAGCTGGAGCTTGATGTGGGACGGTGCTTACACCGATAAAATTCTTATGTTTGAAAGTCCCCGTGATGCTTTTGCTATTGCGCAAAATCTTTTAGGTATTGATTTGAACACGGAAGACCCCAAGGAATGGCAAAAGGTTGCGGATAAATTAAAGGAACAGAGAAATGTTTTGCAATCCTATGTAAGTGATGAAATTTTCAACAAACTGGAAAGCGGCGAAGCATATATCGGTGCTTACTATGCCGGGGATTACCTCAGTATGGTTGAAAAAAATCCTGATTTAGGCTTTGTTTATCCCAAAGAGGGTACGAACTTTTTTGTTGATGCCATGTGTATTCCGAAAAATGCAGAGCATAAGGATTATGCGGAAATGTATATCAATTTTATGCTGGAACCCGATGTGGCAAAAGCAAACGCAGAATATATTTGTTATGCAACTCCCAATACCGCAGTAATGGCGATGGATGACTATGAGTATAAGGATAACGAAATAATTTATCCCAACGCCCGGGTCAGAAAAAATACTCAGTATTTCCACAATCTTTCCCCCGAAACCTTACAGCTTATGAGTGATTTGTGGGAGGAAGTCAAGATTGACAATTCGGAAAATAAAGGTCTGTATATCCGCTTTGCCGTTGTGGGTGTTATAGCACTTGCAGTTATAATTTACAGACTTATTAAAAAGAAAATCCGTGCGATATAAATTCAATGAAAGGATGAATAAAATGTCAGAAACAGAAAACTTGGATTTTTACGATGTTGACAAAAAAAATCCTTATTGGTTTAAGCTTGACAATGCGGCTACAATATACCCTGCCGCAAAGAACAGGACATGGAACGCAAGCTTCCGTTTAGGTATTGTGTTAAAAGAAGAAGTAGACGGAAAGCTTTTACAGCAGGCACTTGACGATGTAATTAAGAAAATCCCCACATATCAGGTACAGCTCAGAATGGGACTGTTTTGGTATTATTTTCAGAGAATGGACAGAACGGATGTAGTAGAGGAAGAAAGCTACTACCCTTGTGAAAAATTCAATGTAATTGAATCCGACAAACCTGCTATCAGGGTATTATATTATAAGAGAAGAATTGCAATGGAGGTTTTTCACTCGGTTGCAGACGGCGGAAGCGTTAATATTGCATTAAAAATGATTGTCGCAAGATATTTGCAGTTAAAGGGTTATGAGATTGTAAAATCCGATTTAATTCTCGATTACGAAGAGCCCTTGAAAGAAACGCAGATAGAGGATTCATTCCAGAGATTTTATACTAAGGATAAGCCTGCATCCCGTTCGGAAAAGAAATCCTATCAGTACAGACCCAAAGACCTTAAAAAGAATTTTATGAAAACAATCCACGGTATTATGCCGGTTGCGGACATAAAAAAGGTTGCAAAGGAAAGAGGACTTACAATAACGGATTATCTGTTGGCGGTTTTCCTTTATGCCACATATCTTGATACTAAAAAGCCCGTATACAAGCCTATTAAAGTTTCAATTCCGGTAAGTCTGAGAAGCAGATTCGGCTCCGATACAATGAGAAATTTTTCATTGTACAATAATATCGGATTTGAACCTGACGGAAGAATGGGTATGAGCTTTGACGATATTGTCAATGAATGTAAAGGTCAGCTCGAAAAGGGTGTTGAGAAGAGCAATTTGCAGGCAATGCTTAATAAAAATGTTTCTGATGCGAGAAATCCTTTCGTAAGATTTTTGCCTATTCCTATCAAAATGCCGGCTATGAAATTCGGTTACGGCAATATGGGTGAGCTTTATTATGTAACATCACTTACAAATATCGGTCTTGTAAAATTCCCGGAGGATATGCAAAAGCATATTGACAGAGTGGAATGTCTTTTGGGTGGTACACCTTATTCACCCATAAGTGTTGCGGTAATTTCCGATACCGAGTATATGAATCTTGCAATAACAAGCTATTCCGATAAGCGTGATATTGAAAGACATTTCTTCAGATTTTTGGCTGAACAGGGTGTCAGAATAAGAATTGAAAGCAGTACCGATGACTGCGAGGAAGAGGTGAATAAATAATGAGATGTAAAAGCTGTAATGTTGACCTTTCCGAGGGTGCTAAAAAATGTCCGCTTTGCGGTGAAATAGCCGTAAACGAAGAACCTGTATTACAGGGCTTGCAGACTGCGTATTATCCGAAAGTTAAATACAAAAAGCCAATGCCCAATTTTAACCTGATTTTTGTTATCGTATGGCTTTTGGCAAGCTTGGGAGTATTTATTTTTGATTTGTTGTTCTCAAAGGGTGATTATACCTATTCACTCTTCACGGTTATATTAATTCCCTGCATCTGGTCATTGATGTTAAGACCTATGTACACATCAAAATATTATTTCGGTAAGTATTTACTGACGGATTTGGTATTTTTAATACCGTGGATAATAGTTTTGTTCAGAAAAATGTTCGGAGATTTTAAAATAGCATTTTCCCTTGCAGTTCCTGCACTTCTTGTTGCAGCTTTGCTTATTATTATGATTGAAGCACTTTTTGTAAAAAAAGACAGAACAAATGCCCCCGTGTTTATAATATTAATTTGTATTATTTCAATTATTATGCTTGTAATAAGTTTGTTTATTAAAAATATTGTTTGGCAGTCATATTTTATACCAATAACATTTTCCGTGTTCGTTCTTGTGCTTATGTGGGCGCTTGAACCAAAAAAAGTGGGGCAGGAATTAAAGGCAAGATTGCATTTTTAAAATTATATATTGTTTGTTATTAAGGACTGAAAAGCTTAAAGCTTTTTCGGTTCTTAATTTTTTTCAAAAAACTCTTGACAAAATATAAAACAGGGTGTATTATAAGTGTGATAGCACAGATATCACACTTGTCACAGAAAGGAAGTGAGGTTTTGTTTGAAATTGATTTCAGGAGCAGGATACCAATTTATGAGCAGATAAAAAATCAGATTATGACTTTTATCAGGTTAGGAATTTACAAACCTAACGAACAGCTCCCGTCAATTCGCTTTGTGTCAACGGAAACGGGAGTCAATGTAAATACCGTAAAAAGAGCTTTTCAGGAGCTTGAAGCGGAGGGGGTGACTTACACCATAGTCGGTAAAGGAAGCTTTGTTGACGAAAACGCCCTGAATAACACTCTCTCAGCCGAAAAAGCTTTGGCGAATATTAAGGATGAAATTTCTTCGCTTAAAAGCAAAGGTGTTACAAGGGAACAGTTATTATCTCTCATAGCAGAAATTTATAAGGAGGACAGTAAGGATGATTGAGATAAAAAATCTTGTTAAAAAATTTGATGATTACACCGCATTGAACGATATGTCAATTAAGATAAATAATTCGTCCGTATTCGGCATTGTGGGTTATAACGGAGCAGGTAAAACCACACTTATTAAAACAATTATGGGTGTATATTTGCCCGACAGCGGTGATGTTTTGGTTGACGGTGTTTCCGTATATAATAATCCGGAGATTAAACAGAAAATGTTCTATGTGCCGGACGATATATATTTTCCGCTGGCGGCAAACCTCAAAAAAATGGGAGCATATTATAAAAATTTCTATCCCGATTTTTCAATGGAGGTTCTGGAAAAATTAGCACAGCTTTTCAAATTAGATATGAAAAAAAGCATAGCCGGATTTTCAAAGGGAATGAAAAGGCAGGCGGAACTGATACTTGCCTTGGCTTCAAAAACCGAGATAATTCTCTTAGATGAAAGCTTTGACGGACTTGACCCGTCCAAAAGGGTGCTTGTGGAAAAAATACTTCTTGACTATATGGCGGAGAATAATGCCACGGTGATAATATCTTCCCATAATCTCCACGAGCTTGCGAATATCTGCGACAAAATCGCACTGATAAACGGACAGAATATTTCCATGGTTTGTTCCGTTGATGATGAAAGCTCAAGCAGAGCAAAATTCAGATTGATATTTACGGAAGATAAAATCGAAAAAGATTTTTCCGAAATTAAATACAAAAATTTCAGTAAGGACGGAAAAATTATCAGCTTCACCGTATCGGAAAATATCGAGGATGCACAGAGAAAAATTGAAGCAATGAACCCGATTATGTTCGACAAAATTCCTTTGACTATTGAAGAAATATTCCTTGAAGAAATGGAGGATAACAATTATGACTTCGACAAAATCTTTTCTTAACATTAAAAAAAGCATAAGCAGAGATATGCTTTTGAAAGCCTCTGTTATGCCGATTTTGGCATTTTTAGTAATGCTCACATCAATATTTGACCAATATTCTTTCGATTACGGATGGGAGTTTTATAATTCATGGTTTTATGATATTTTCGGTCCCGGTTTACCTGTTGTTGCCTTTTTGTGTGCAGGTTTGATAAACGCCTATATTGCTTTCGGATTTGCTATGAGCAAGAAAAGGTCAAATGTAATTTTGTCCTTGGGAGCAAAAAGAAATGATATATATTATTCAAGATTTTTTGCCGGGTTGATACCTATGGTAATTTCCGTTGCGGTTGCAACATTGTTGTTAGCTGCCTGTATGCTTGCAAACGGTGGTAAAGAATTTGTATTGAACACCTTTATTGTGGGATTGTCGGCATTTTCGGTATATTTACTGTCCTACACAGTAGCCTCCGTGGTTTTTGCAAACAGCGGAAATGCGGTAGAGGGCGTAATTTATATCGGCATGATTTATTCGATACCGATTTCTCTGTCTTTAATGCACATCAATATGCTTGACAGTCTTGTTTTCGGTGCAGATGCCTGGAATGGCGATACAATACTTGAAATGAACACCGTTGCACAGATGTATGTATTCGGCAGTAATGAATCGGCATCAAAGGGCTTTATGTGGGCGGCAATTGATATAATTATTTCAATTATTGTTCTGCTCATCGGTGCAAGAGCCTTTAAAAAGCATAAATTTGAAATAGCCGGAACATTTGCAAAAAATAGGGTATTACCCGAAATAGGCGGTTGCGCATTGTTTTTTGCCACAGCCGGATTTTTCGGATTTGATGCGGTTTTCGATGTTGTTTTTGCAATAGTTGCTTATATCATTTTCAAGCTTGTTTTTTCAGTAAAGAGATTAAAAACACTTAAATCTTCTGTAAAATACATTGTAATTTACGGTGCAGTTTACTGTGCTGCGGTTTTGGTATTCTATAACGGATTTTTCGGATATTCTTCCTACATTCCTGAGCTTAATGAAATTGATAAGGTAAATGTATTTTACAGTACCGAAAAGATTTCGTCTGTTGCAGGGGATTATCCTGTTGTAGAAAGTTCTTTTTTAGGAATGACAAATGCACAGTGTGTAAACGGTGATGAGATTAAAGCCATAACAAAGCTTCACGAAAAAATTATTTCTGACGGCAGGCTCAAAGATGATGACATAAATACAAGAGGTTTAGAGCTGAGAATTGAATATATCCGTGAAGACGGCAGTACCGTATGCAGACATTATAAAAATATATCGGATGAAACATTACTTTATTATCTTGATGTGATAGATACCGAAGAATACCGTGATCAGGCTGTATCACACCTTGAAAAAATTGACGGTCAGGATTCGCCGGATGTAGATTATTTCTGGTATCAGGATGATGTGTATTTCAGAAATAAGGGCTATAATTCAAATGAACTGATTTCTAAGGGCGGACTTGATAAAGAGTTTGCACAGGCAATCGTTGAGGACTTGAAAACCGTAACCGCACAGCAATGGTTCAACCATAAGCCTGAGGATGAATACGGTGTGATTTATACCGATAAACTGCTTACAAATATTAATTATCTTTCTTATCAAAGGGATAAAAGAGGAAATGTTTATTATATAGGAGGCGGCTGCTGCGAATACATGGAAGACGGTGCGGAAATTGAGGATAATTCCAGCAAAGTTTTAAGCAGTAAAAATTCCATTGTGGTTACAAAATATATGAAAAATACGGTTAAATATCTGACCGAAAAGGGAATTAAATTAAGCTCGGAAATTGATTACAATAATGTAAAATCCGTAAAGCTTGCAACCAACAAAGAGTTATTCAATAATGAAAAATACTCTGCATTTTATCCGGTGTTCTATTCAAGCTATATAGGCGACAAGAAATTGAAAGTAGGTGCCTCGGTTTATACCGGATTTGATGAAATGGATAAGAGCATAACCGACAGCCGTGAAATTGAAAAGATTATGAAAAACGCAAAGATTTTGGGATATTACAAGAACACCGAAAAATTAGCGGAAGTGATTTTCAAAGACGGCTCACGGGCGACATACTGCATAAACAATTAGCGACTGTATACCTATCGTCGTCCTGAAATTTGCAAAAAAAGGTATAAAAACACGAACAGACCGAAAAAAGTATTATAGAGGTCAATAGATTTTGTACTTTTTTCTATCAATTTTTTGCCCCTCGATATATCTATATATTATCTTCGGGACAATAAAATTGATTCTGTCCGTTTTTTCCTATCCCCTTTATGTATTTTGAAAAAACAGGTTAAAAATCAGGGAAGCTGTAAAAAAACTTATGGTTTTTTACAGCTTCTTTAAATATTTTATTAATAATTAAAAAAATTGTTGCGTACAGTTTTTATTTTCGATGTTTTACTCGTTTATATTTGTTTCTTTGAAATCGGTTTTTCTGATTTTTATCCACAGCATAAATATTATTATGACAAGCGAAAGGACATCTGCCACAGGTTGTGCCCATATAAGACCGTCAATTCCGATTATTGCTTTCATAATAAACAGGGCTGGAACAAAAATAATTCCCTGACGGAAAAGCGAAGCAAGCAGTGCCGGTGTTGCCGCACCCATTGCCTGCAAAGTAATCTGACATACAATAAATGCACCTATAAGCCATGCGGTACTCATTAAAATTCGGGTAAAATGAACCCCCGAATCGAGTGCGGTTAAATCTGTCAAAAACACTTTTACTATTGGTTTTGCAAAAATATAGCAGAGTGCGGAAATTACAAAACAGAATACAAGTCCGAATACGGCAGAAAACCGTATGCCTTTTGTAAGACGCTCTTTTTCCTTTGCACCGTAGCAATATCCCAAAAACGGCTGAATACCGCTTCCGATACCTATACCTATGAGTGTTACAATCATAATAACCTTTGCCGTTACACCGTATCCGGCAACCATCATATCGCCGTCAGAATATTTTGCAAGCTGTGAATTGACAACAATCGACGAAACACTGACAAGTAAATTTGAAAGTGATGCGGATATACCGACAGAAATAACGCCTGTAAAAATTTTTTCTTTCATTGAAAAATATTTCGGGCTGATGCTTAACGCCGACTTGCCTTTAAGAAAATAGAAAATGTAATAGCCTGCCGCAACGGCATTTCCGATAACGGTTGCAATTGCCGCACCTGTTACGCCCCATTTAAAACCGAGAATGAAAATCGGGTCTAAAACCATATTGAGCAGATTGCCGATAAGTGTACCTGTCATCGCTTTCATCGCTTCACCCTCAGTGCGGACAATGGATGAAAAACAGTTGGAAATCATTGAAAAAATACCGCACCCGATAGTAATTCTCAAATAATCTTTTGTAAGTCCGATACTGTTTTCGCTTGCACCCAGCATTACGGTAACATCATCAAGAAAAATCCATAAAAGTGCCATAAAAATCGCACCTACCGCAACGCAAGCCCACATACAGAAAGAAGATACTTTTTTGGCATATTCTGTTTTGCCCTCGCCCAAAGCACGGGATATTACGGATGTACCGCCTACACCGAAAAGTGTACCAAGTGACATAAAAATCATAAACAGGGGAGTGGCAAACGATACTGCCGTAACCTGTAAATCGTTGTGAGTAAGTCCGAGAAAGAATGTATCTGCAAGGTTATATACCATTACCATCATCATTGCAATAAGTGCCGGTATACTGTTTTTTATTACTATTTTAGGTATGGAATCCGTTTTGAAGGATTCTATTGCAGGTGTTTTTTCTTTATGTTTCATTATATAAACCACCATCCTTAAATGTTTTCTGCGGCATTAAGCAACCGCTTACAGTAATTTTCAAAATTTTCCTGTTCTTTCGGTGTCAGGCACTTCATTATTTCATTAAGCCAGTTGTTGTGAATATCAACAAGCTCCGCAATTTTTTCACGCCCGCCAGCAGTGAGTGAAAGCCGTTTGAAGCGTTTGTCTTCTGTGTCCTGATTTCGTACAACACAATTTTTCTTTTCAAGTGATGTAAGTGCTTTGCCCACGGTAGTTTTATCCGTTTTCAGCGCCATCGAAACATCGTCCTGTGAGCAATTTTCGTGAGAATAGATGTATGAGCAAATCATACATTCCGTATCCGAAAGCTCCCGTTGTCGGATTTTTTCGTGACTGAATTGCTTGTTGCACCGAAAAAGCAAGTTAAGAGTTTGATAGTCCATAATTTCCTCCGAACAAATATAGTAGAAAGTTCTACTATATTAACATATTATTCCGAAAAATTCAACCTGTAAATAAATTTTTGAAATATGAAGAATGTGTTTATATTATTTCGTTATACACGAT
>JAZUIT010000351.1:0-6228 GCA_045642385.1 Acutalibacteraceae bacterium | reverse complement strand
AGGAGCGTCATTTATACCGTCACCCACCATGGTGACGGTTTTTTTATCAGCTTTTAAAGTTTCAATAACATTCGCCTTATCACCCGGCAAAACATCAGAAATAACCCGTTCAATACCTACGGTTTCGGCAATTACATTTGCTGTGGCTTCGTTGTCGCCTGTCAGCATTACGGTTTCGACATTTGCTCTTTTAAGCTCCGCTATGGCATTTACGGCGCTCTTATTTACGGTATCGGCTATGGTTATTATTCCCACGGCTTCCCCGTCAAACGCCACAAAAACAACAGTATTTGCATTTTTATAAAGACTGTCATAATCCTCTTTAAATCTAAGCACATCTATTACATTTTCCGTCATAAATTTATTGTTGCCCACAAGGATGGTTTTACCTTCGTATTGTGCTTCAATACCTTTTCCCGGCACGGTTGTAACGCTGTCGCAGTCCAAATCATCCGCCATAATGCTGTCGGCATAGCTGAGAATTGCCTCGGATAACGGGTGTTCGCTTCCCTTTTCAGCAGCCGCCGCAAGAGCTATAACCTCATCCTCGGACATTTCATCTGTTATTATCTGAACAACCACAGGCTTACCCTCTGTAATTGTGCCTGTCTTATCGAACACAACCACATCTGTTTTATTGAGTATTTCCAGAGCTTCTCCGCTTTTAATTAAAATGCCCTTTTGCACTGCATTTCCCGTAGCCGCAATTATAGCGGTAGGTGTAGCCAGTCCCAGGGAACAGGGACAGGCAATTACTAAAACGGAAACAAAAATTTTCAAAGCAAAGGAAAAACTCTGCCCTGCTATGAGCCAGATTATAAAGCTTAAAAGAGCTATTCCCAAAACAGCCGGTACGAACACACCGGAAATTTTGTCGGCAATTCTTGCGATAGGTGCTTTTGAGCTTTGAGCATCCTGTATCAATTCAACTATTTTCTGTAAGGAGGAGTTTTCAGCGGAATTTAATGCTGTTGCAGTTACCGAGCCGTTTTTGTTAATCGTACCGCTGTAAAGTATATCATCCTTACCTTTTTCTACGGGAATACTTTCCCCTGTAAGCATTGACTGGTCAACGGAGGTTGTACCTTTTTTTACTTTACAGTCAACCGGAATTGACATACCGGGCAAAATTTTTACAGTATCACCGGGTATTATTTCATCAACGGGAACCTCAAATTCAATATTGTTTTTAACAAGTATTGCTGTTTCCGGTGACATTTCCATAAGCTTGAAAACCGCCTGTGAAGTCTTGATTTTACTGTTTCTTTCAATTGTTTTACCTATTAAAACAAAGGCAATTATCAATCCGGCAGACTCAAAATACATTGAATGTACCAAATTCACATCACCCGAAATAATTTTTATAACCGCATAAAGACTGTAAAGAAAAGAGCTTGTCGAGCCTATGGCTATGAGTGTATCCATATTGGGCGAGCCTTTAAACAGTAAAGCAAATCCCTTTACAAAAAAATCCCTGCCTGCAATTAATATGGGTACGGTCAAAATAAGCTGTATAACAGAAAACGCAACAGGATTTATATCGGGTTTTAAAAATTTCGGCAATGGTAAACCAATCATATGCCCCATTGCTATATATAAAAGTAAAGCACCGAAAACAGAAGCAATAATCAGCCGGTAAAGCATTTCATTTTTCTCCGCCGGCTTGTTAATTTTTTTATTGGCATTGTCATCATCTAAGGGTTTAAAACCTGCTTTTGCTATTGCTGTTTTAATGTCCGCAACCCTTAACACTTCGCTATCATACAACACGGTTGCTTTATTTGTGGCAATATTTACGGTTGCGGATTTAACACCCGTAAGCCTGCTCAGAGCTTTTTCCACCGCCGCTGAGCAAGCCGCACAGGACATACCGCCTATATTTATCGTAATTTTACTTTCCATATTTTATCACCAAATATATTATACATCATTTCAATTATTTGTAAACAGGTTGAATTTGTTTGTTCTGCAAAGCATAGCTCACTGCATCACTTATTAAATTAAAATCCGCAACGATTGAGTTAGGTTTATTGTCCGCATCATCCTGCTTCATCGGTACAAAGAAAATATGCTTTGAATTCATAAGCTGACCTATATTTTTAGCTGAAATTCCCAAAGCATCGTTTGTGGAAACAGCAATTAATACAGGTCTTTTATTTCTGAGATGTGATTTTACAGCCAAGGTTACGGGTGTATCAAAAATCCCGTTGGCAAGTTTCCCCAAAGTGTTACCGGTGCAGGGAGCCACAATTAAAATATCCAAAAGCTTTTTGGGACCGATAGGTTCCGCATCCTTTATGGTCTTAATAACACTGTTACCGGTTATTTTTTCCAGATTATCAATAAAATCCTCAGCTTTTCCGAAACGGGTATCTGTTTTTGCCGCTTCGTAGGACATAATAGGTATAACATTCATATTATCGGACAGACCTTTTAGCTCTGAGATAACCTTTGAAAATGTACAGAAAGAACCGCACATAGCAAAGCCTGCCGTTAATCTTTCCATATTGCTTCCTCCTTTATTATATGGCAAATTGTATCGCATATTATATAACCTGCCGTCTTCGGCGCAGTCTTACCGGGCAGAGAACCTGCCACAATAACCTTTATCCCCAAATTCCCTGCGGCTTCAAAATCTATACCGTAGGGTGAGGAGGCTATTTCAATAATCACACAATCCTTATTAAGTGTTTCAAGCACCTTTTCGTCAATCACTATTGACGGAACAGTATTCACCAGCAGGTCAAAATTGTTCTCGTATTTGTAAAGCTCGTTGATATTTGCGGTGTTATACATCAGGGTTTCGGCGTACGCCAGGTCACTTTTTCTGCGTGCCGCAACAGTAACAGAAGCACCCATATTCTTTAAAGCCTTTGCAACAGCCTTGGCGGTTTTTCCAAAGCCGGTTACCAAAGCAGAAGAACCCCACAGAGTGCAGGTCATTTCTTCGATGGCGGTTTTAATAAGCCCCTCCGCAGTAGGAACGGCATTTTTTATGGCTAAATCCTCCCTGACAGAATAATCGAACACCTTGCAACCGGATTTTAATTTTTCAGCCATACTTGTAAAAATAACCTGATTTTCGGTAACAAGGTTGCAGACCGTACTTATCGGTATTGAGGTGGAATTGATATTTACTCCGTCCTTTGTAAGTGGTATAGGAAGAATAATTGCATCAGCATTGTCTATTTCTTTATATAAATTTCCCTCTGTATGTAACAGGGAGCAATAACCTTTTTTACCCAAAGCTTCGCTTAAAAATTTCTGTCGCTTATCTCCGCCGATAATGAGGAATTTTTTAGTATTTTCCCGCATAAAATATCACCTGTACTTTCAGTAATTATACTATGTGAAAATTATATAAATGTGAGAAAAAGGCATTAATTAGTTAGGAATTAGAAGTGAGGAGTTAGGAGTTGTGGTGCATTTTGCACGGCAAAATGTCATTATAAAATTTTATATGTAACTTTGATAAAACAATTAGAATGGGTGTGGGTGAAACCCACCATCAATTCTTAATTATTCATTCTTAATTATTCATTCTTAATTATTCATTAATAATGGGTGTGGGCTTTGCCCACCATCAACTCCTCACTCCTAACTCCTAACTCCTCACTGAATAAAATTCGCGATTGCATAAATAAAGTTGTGCATTAATCATTTACATTTTATTGGAAATATAATATAATGTTTATTTGAGGTGATAAGCGTGTACGAAATAGATAAAGTATTAAAAAATGCAAAAACAATACACTTTATCGGAATAGGCGGTTCGGGTATGTGTCCTTTGGCTGAAATACTCCACCACGAGGGTTACACCCTGACCGGTTCCGATAATAACTATACAGATACATTACAAAGAATTATGGATTTGGGTATTGAAGTCACCATGGGACAAAGTGCCGACAATATCAAAAATCCCGATATGATAGTATATACTGCGGCATTGCTTCCCGATAATCCGGAGTTGGTTGCCGCAAAGGCTTCCGGTATTCCAACCTTTGAGCGTTCAAAGCTTTTCGGTGCAATTACCAGAATGTTTGACAATGCTATATGCGTCTGCGGCACTCACGGTAAAACCACTGTAACATCAATGATAACCCAGATTTTATATCTCAGCGACAAAGATCCCTCTGCCGTAATCGGCGGTACTTTACCGCTGATTGGCGCTCACGGTATTGTCGGCAAGAGTGAAAATATTGTATGCGAGGCCTGTGAATTTGTTGATACTTTCCTTGATTTGACTCCCGATGTGGCAGTAATTCTAAATATTGACGAAGACCATCTCGACTACTTTAAGACTTTGGAAAATATTATAAAATCCTTCAACAAATTTGCAAAAATGTCCACCAAAAAGGTCATTGTAAACGGTGATGATGAAAACTCCTTAAAAGCACTTGACGGTGTCACAAAGCCCGTTATCACTTTCGGAAAATCTCCGGAATGCGATTACTATGCCACAGACATAGGCTGCAAAAACGGTGCTTTTTATAATTTCAGAATTAATAAGGGCGACGAAGATTTAGGTTTTATTCAGCTTTCTGTCCCCGGTGAACACAATGTGTTGAATGCCTTGGCTGCCGTTGTAGCCTGTCTTGATGCGGGTGTGTCCGTTGAGGACTGCATCTCCGCTTTGGAAAAATTCACCGGTGCAGGCAGAAGGTTTGAAATTCTCGGTAATTTCAACGGTATCACGGTTGCGGACGACTATGCCCACCACCCGACAGAATTGGAAGCTACCCTCAATGCCGCTATGAAAATGGGATTTCACAATGTTTGGGCAGTATTCCAGCCCTTCACCTATTCCCGAACATCCATACTTTTCGATGACTTTGTAAAGGTTTTGCAAATTCCCGATAAAACGGTTTTAACCGAAATTATGGGTTCAAGGGAAGTAAACACCTACAACATTTACACAAGTCAGCTTGCGGAAAAAATTCCCGGCAGTATATGGTTTGAAAGCTTTGAGGAAATTGCAGAATACCTGTATAAAAATGCCGAAAGCAACGATTTGGTAATTACACTCGGCTGCGGTGATGTTTACAAAATTGCTAAACTTTTGATAAAAAAATACAGGAGTGAAGAAAATGAAGTACAAGGTTAAAAATTCAAATTACGCAAATTACAAGGTATTTGAAGAAAATAAACTTGACCCCCGTGCATATTTTATTCCCTATACTTCAAAAGAAGTATTAGCAAATACAACTGCTCTTACAGAACGCTATCAAAGCAATATGGTAAAGGTTATTTCCGGCGAATGGGATTTTAAATACTACGCAAAACGCAGTGATATGCCCGATACCTTAGACACATCCGCTGTGGACTTCGATAAAGTGAATGTCCCCTCCACCTGGCAGAGAACGGGTTATGAAAAACCTGCTTACATCAACACCCGTTATGCCTTTATGAACATTGAAAAACGATTGAATCATATTCCGGAAGATTGTCCCGTTGCGGTTTACCGTACATTTTACAATGTAAAAAACCCTGCCGCAAACACGATTATCACCTTTTTAGGTGTAATTTCCTGCCTTGATTTATTTGTAAACGGTGAGTATATCGGTTACAGTGAGGGCGCTCACAACTCCGCCGAATTTGATATAACTGATGTTGTTAAAAAGGGTGACAACGAAATTGTTGCAGTTGTCAGCAAGTGGGCAACTGCCACATTCCTTGAATGTCAGGATATGTTCAGGGATAACGGAATTTTCAGAGATGTACTTATTTTCGAGAACCCCGAAACCTACATATACGACTGTGAATTTAAAACAAAGGGCAAAAACGGTTGCTATGACCTGGATGTTACTCTTGATATAAGAGGAGATTTGAGTAACATTACCGCAAAGCTTTATGTTGAAAAGGGCGGCAGGCTCCTTTATAACACCGTATCCGATACAAATAAACTCTCATTAAAAAACTTAAATGTTGAGGAATGGTCCGCTGAAATTCCGAATATTTACACCGTTTTCGTTGTACTCGAAAAGGATGGAAAAACTGTTGAGGTTATCAGAAACTTTACAGGCTTTAAGAATATTCAGATTATCGGCGATGTGTTCTGTTTTAACGGTCAGAATATTAAGTTCAAGGGCGTAAACCACCACGACACCACCCCGAAAACAGGTTACTGCCTGACTGCCGAGGATATGTTAAAAGATATTACACTTATGAAAGAAATTAATATTAACGCTGTCAGAACCTCCCACTATCCACCCGACCCAACATTTTTGG
>JAZUIT010000350.1:0-2499 GCA_045642385.1 Acutalibacteraceae bacterium | reverse complement strand
CACTTTTGATAAGTTTTTCAAAATGATTGCACAAAGAGGACGAAAAAATCCGCTTCAATATATTCTCGGCAAATGGGAGTTTTACGGTTTTGATTTTTATGTGGGCGAGGGTGTTTTAATCCCCAGACCCGACACGGAAATTCTTGTGGAGTATGTAGAAAATAATCCGTTAAAAGAAAACCCGGTTGTGTTTGATTTGTGTTCAGGAAGCGGCTGTATCGGTATTTCCGTTGCAAAAATTCTGAAAAATTCAACCGTATATCTTTCGGAAAAATCCGAGGATGCATACAAATATATTTTAAAAAATATTGAATTAAACTCAGTTAAAAATGTCAAGCCTTATTGTGTGCCTATACCTGAAATTTTTTCTCAGCTGCCGCAGGCGGATATTATAATTTCCAATCCTCCGTATATTAAGACCGGTGAATTAAATACCTTGCAGGATGAGGTTAAAAAAGAACCTATGCTCGCTCTTGACGGCGGCGAGGACGGACTTGATTTTTACCGATTATTAAAAGAGTACGCCGTTGACAAATTAAATGATAACGGTTATTTAATTGTTGAGTGCGGCGATACTCAGGCACAGGATGTGGCAAAAATTTTTTCAACGAATATTATTCTTAAAGATTATCACGGCATTGACAGAGCCGTTGTTTTCAGAAAGGACTGATTAAATGTCAGTATTGACAAGCTTTATGCAGGGCGATTTTAAAAACGGAATACTAAGGTTAGGGGTAACAATTTTTGTAGTATTCTGTATTTTGCCCATACACGAATATGCTCACGCACTTATAGCGGACAAGTTGGGTGACGGCACAGCAAGACTTTCCGGCAGAATGACAATAAACCCTATGGCACATCTTGATATCTGGGGTTCTTTGATGATAATTCTTGTAGGCTTCGGTTATGCAAAGCCTGTACCCATAAATATGAACAATTTTAAAAACCCGAAAAAGGGTATGGCAGTTGTTGCTTTGGCAGGACCCGTTTCAAACCTTATTATGGCGATAATTTTTATTCTGCTTTCAATAATTTTTCAACTTATTATAAGTGTCGGAACGGAATTAGGTTATGCAATAAATTTGTTTTTGTCCTATGTTGCTATGATAAACATTAACCTTGCACTGTTTAATTTAATCCCCATACCGCCGCTTGACGGTTCAAGAATTTTAAATGCAGTTTTACCGGACAGAGCATATTACAAATTAATGCAATATGAAAGATATATTATGATTGGCTTGTTCTTACTTATGGTTATGCCGAGGTTTAATTTTATATGGAGCGGTTTGAGCTGGCTTTCAAGTGCAGTATATACCGGATTATTTAATTTGTTGGCGTTGCCGTTCAAAGCTTTTATTTGAGGTAGAAAATGGAAAAAATATCCTATAAATTAGATGTGTTTGAAGGTCCTTTGGACTTGCTTTTACATCTCATAAGTAAACATAAACTTGATATTAACGATATCCCCATCTTTGTTCTTGTTGAGCAATATGTGGAATATGTCCGTCAGATGCAGGAAACTATGGAGGTTGCCAGCGAATTTCTCGAAATGGCGGCAAGACTTATTTATATTAAAACTGTTTCACTTTTGCCCGTTCATGAGGAAGCAGAGGAACTGAAAAAAGAACTCAGCGGCGAGCTTTCCGAATACAGGGATTGTCAGATTATGGCAGGCAAACTAAAAGATGAAGCAAACGGCTTTGATTATTTAAGTAAGCAACCGTCAAAAATTGAAAAGGATATGTCATATACCAGGCTTCACGAGCCTGTGGAGATACTTAACGCATATATAAATGCAATAGGCAGAGGCAAAAGAAAGCTTCCTCCGCCGGTGGAGGCGTTCAGCGGAATTGTGGCACATAGAATTGTTTCCGTTGCTTCGAGGATTGACAATGTAGTAAAAAGCCTTAAAAAATTCAGGAGAAAAAGGTTTTCTTCTTTCTTTGAAACAGCAACATCCAGGTCGGAAATGGTGGCAACATTTTTAGCATTATTGTCACTTGCCAAGGACAGGAAAATCCGCATTGACGGCGAGGGCGAGGATACGGAAATAGAAATTGTTCAAGGAGCTGAAAATTCATGAATGTAAAAGAAATGCAGGCGGCTGTTGAAGCAATTTTGTTTGCATACGGTGAGCCGTTAGAGCTTGAAAGAATTACAACCGCATTGGAAATTGATGAAGAAACTGCGGAAAGTATATTGATGAATTTGCAGGCTTCTTTGGACGAAAGAAACAGCGGTGTGTGCCTTATAAAAATGGGCAGAAAATATCAGCTTTGCACCCGTAAGGAGTATGCCGAGCCTATCCGTGACATAATGGATTTAAAGCGTAACGCACCCTTGTCACAGGCAGCATTTGAGGTATTGGCAGTTGTGGCATACAATCAGCCGGTTACAAAATCCTTTGTGGAGCAGGTGAGAGGGGTTGATTGTTCGGGCGTTATGTCAACTCTGTGCCAAAGGGGACTGTTTGAAGAAAAGGGCAGACTTGAATTACCC
>JAZUIT010000349.1:0-4061 GCA_045642385.1 Acutalibacteraceae bacterium | reverse complement strand
AAAACAAATTCAACATCAAAGATTCTCAAAATCGGTACAGTCAGCTTGTCACAAAGTACATTTTCTTATGACGGTAAGGTGAAAACCCCCTCTGTTATTGTAAAAAACAGCAAGGGTGTGAATTTGATAAAAAACACTGCTTATAAAGTGACATATCCCTCCGGCAGAAAAAATGTGGGTACATACAAGGTTACGGTTAAATTTATCGGTAAATATTCGGGCGAAAAAGTTCTTACATTTAAAATTGTTCCAAAGGGTACAACTCTTACAAGTGTTGCCGCTGTCAAAGGCGGTTTTACCGCAAAATGGAACAAACAGGATGTCCAGACAGGTGGCTATCAGATTGAATATGCAACCGACAGTGCTTATAAAAATTTCACCGTTGTGACGGTCAACAATAATAAAAAACTCGATACAAAAGTAACGGGACTTAAACAGAATACAACTTATTATGTAAGAGTCAGGACTTATCTCATAGGTAAAAAAACGAAATATTATTCCGTGTGGTCAGCATCAAAAACAGTTAAAACGAAGTGATTTTTGAGGACAAAAAGCTATGGAAAATTTGTGTTTGCTAACAAAATCTGTTGAGTGGATAAAAGGAAAATTAAAATTATACGGTATAACATTTTGGTCGGGAATTATTGTCGGCTTTTTGGCTCACGGATTTGTGTTTACAAATAAGCTTATGTGCCATGACGAGGTCGGACAACTGTTTGCAAAGGGTATTACCGTAACCTCCGGCAGGTGGTTTTTGCCTGTTATATCTTTGATTTTCCCCGATTTTTCAATGCCGTGGCTGTACGGCATTATCACGGTTATATTGTTTACAGTTTCGGCTTGTATTTTAGTTAAATTATTTGATATTAAAAATCCGGTTTTGCAAGGTTTAACGGGTGCTTTAATTGTTTCTTTTCCGGCACTTACGGGAACATTTGGATTTATGTTCACGAGCACGGCATACGGTGCTTCGTTTTTGTTGATGACGGTCGGTGTTTATTTAATAAGTAATAAATTATCATACAAAACATTTATAGGTATTGCCTGTATGATTCTTTCTATGGGGATTTATCAGGCTTATGTTGCGTTCGGTGCAAGTCTGGCGATTGTATTGCTTATTATGAAGGCATTGAATGATAAAAAAGAAGAAAAGTCGGTTATATATGAAGGTATAAAGTCTTTTTTATCATTGGTTATTTCAGCAGCTTTGTATTTTGTAATTGCCAAAATAGTGTTAGTTTTTTCAAAGTCGTCTTTCAATGATTATGCAAATAAAGCATTACAGGGTTCCGAATCGTTGAAAAGTAAGGTGATAAGTACCTATATATCTTATATAAAAGAAATATTCTCCGGTCAGTACGGATTGGTTCCCACAGGTTTTTCAAAAGTATTACATATTCTTTGCTTGATTTTCGTTGCGGTAGTTATTTTAATATGGATTTTCAGAAAAGGCAATCTCTTAAATAAACTCGTCGTTATTGCATTGTTAATACTTTATCCTTTTAGTGTAAATTGTCTTGTTCTGATTACGGGTTCCGGAACGGTTCACACCCTTACAATGTACAGCTTTACAACGCTTTATGTTCTGGTTATTGCATTGATTGAAAAAATAATTAAGGATAAAAATGCAAAATTCAGTCATAATTTAGGAAGTATTGTTTCTTTGTTGCTGGTCGGAATAGTTGTTTCTAATGTATATATTGCGAACGAAACATACCTTGATTACAAATTAAGATATGAAAATTTGTATTCATATTTTACACAGGTTGTCACGCAGATAAAAATGCAACCTGAGTTTAAAAAGGACACAAAAGTGGCAATTATCGGTAACGGTCAGAATGTTCCGGAATTTTACAGGAAATTTGACAGTGTAAATGTAATTTCCGGTGTTTCTGAGCTGACTCCGAATATGTATACAAGAAATAAGTTCTTAGAATATTACATCGGTTTTGATGGAAATTTTGCAACAGACATAGAAACTGAAAAAATTTCAAAAACTGATGAATTTAAACAAATGCCAATTTATCCGGACAGCGGAAGTATCAGATGTATTGACGGTTGCATTGTTGTTAAATTAGGAGATGTGAAGGAGAAATGATTATGGAAAAAGAAAAATTATTATCTGTTGTAATACCGGCTTTTAACGAAGAACTTATGATTGAAAAAACGACATCGGTAATTGACGGACTTTTAACAAGTGAAAATATACCTCATAGACTTGTTTTCGTTGATGACGGCTCAAAGGATTCCACATGGAAAAAAATTAAAGCTTGTGCGGCTGTAAATGAAAATGTGACCGGTGTTCATTTTTCAAGAAACTTCGGTAAGGAGTCTGCGGTTTATGCAGGACTTACAAAAAGTATTGATGCGGCTTGCAGTGTGGTAATTGACTGTGATTTACAGCATCCGCCGGAGAAAATTGTCGAAATGTACCGCCTTTGGGAACAGGGATATGAAGTTGTTGAGGGCGTAAAGAGTGACAGGGGCGAGGAGTCAAAACTCCACGAACTGTGTGCTGCGGCTTTTTACGGACTTATGAGCGCTGCCACAAAAATTGATATGAAGAGTGCTTCCGATTTTAAATTGCTTGACAGAAAAGCAGTCATTTCTCTTGTGAATATGAAAGAAAAAGATGCATTTTTCAGAGCTTTGTCATCCTGGGTAGGCTATAAATCAACTCAGATTAAGTTTGAGGTTCGGGAAAGAGAAGTCGGTGAGTCAAAGTGGTCTGTTAAATCTTTGATTAAATATGCGATAAACAACATCACCTCATTTTCTTCTGTTCCTATGCAGATTGTAACCGCTTTCGGCGGACTTGCAATAATAATTGCAATCATCAGATGGATTATTTCTCTCTTCCAAAAATCACCCGTTACTCACGGTTTTTCGTCGGTTATATCAGCACAAATGCTTTCAAGCGGCATTATTATGATTGCTTTGGGAATTATCGGCTACTATATTTCAAAAATTTATGATGAGGTTAAGGACAGACCGAAATTTATAATTTCCGAGATCTGCGGAGACATTGAAGAATAATTTGGGAGAGATTATTATGGAAAATTCGTGCTTTGTACTTTCAAAAGTCGTAAAATTTATTAAAGATAAATTGAAGTTAAGTCAATATGGTGCAACCTTTTGGGCAGGTATTGTTGCAGGATTATTGGCTCACGGATTTGCATTGACTAATAAGCTTGTTTGTCTAAGCGATGTAGAACATTTTTTTGAAAAAGGTGCAACAATAACTTCCGGCAGATGGTTTTTGCCGGTTCTGTCTGTGATTTTTCCCGATTTTTCCATGCCGTGGATTTATGGGTTTTTAACAATTGTTTTATATACTGTTTCAGCGTGCATTATTGTTAAAATATTCGAAATAAATAATCCTGTCTTAAAGGGTTTAGTCGGAGCCTTGACGGTAACATTTCCCTGTGTTACGGCTACAATCGGACATATGTTTACAAGCATAGCATACGGTGTTACTTTTTTATTGGCAGCAGTTGGTTTTTTCCTTATTAAAGATAAGTTCTCATATAAGTCAATAATTGGAGTTGTATGCCTGACCCTGTCAATGGGAATATATCAGGCTTATATTTCGGTAGTTGCGTGTTTTGCAATAATATATTTAGCAGAAAAGCTTTTTGACGGGAAAGAAAAAACAAAGAGTATTATCAACATTGCTATCAGGATACTTGTTTCGATAGCTATCTCAGGCGCATTGTATTTTATTATAATGAAGCTTTCACTTGCTTTTGCTAACGGGGAATTGAGCAGCTATGCGAATAGCGCATTGAAAGGGTCTGAACCGTTAAAGTCAAGAATTGTATGTATGTTCTTGTTTTATATCAGAACATTTTTTGAGGGCTCTTACGGTTTAATTCCCACAACTTTTTCTAAGATATTGCATATATCATGTCTTGCGTTTGTTGCAGTTTTTGTTATAATATGGCTGTTCAAAAAAGAAAAACTGATAAATAAATTCCTTATGCTTGTGCTGATCGGCTTCTATCCTGCTGCGGTTAATTTGTTATTTGTTATTTCAGCCACGGACAGTTGCCATATTTTGA
>JAZUIT010000348.1:0-11516 GCA_045642385.1 Acutalibacteraceae bacterium | reverse complement strand
AGGAATGAGGAATGAGGAATTAGGAATTAAGGGTGGGTTTCACCCACACCCATTGTAATGTTTTTGGAAGAAAAACACTGATATTTAACACTCAACATTCAACATTCCACATTGAGTAGTACGCTTGCAATGACAGAAGGTTAATTACTGCATTTCAATAATTAAAATCGGGTGTGGGCAACGCCCACCGTCAACTCTTCACTCTTCACTCTTCACTCCAAACTGGCACACGCCCTCCCTCAATTCCTCATTCCTAACTCCTAATTCCTAATTGACAATACTCCTAATTATTAAAAGTTCTTGACATTTATACTATATTGTGGTAACATATTATCACGATAAAGCGAAGCGGAGGAAATAATTTTGAGTAATTACGCAAAAAAGACACCGGAAGGCACAAAGGATTATTTATTTGAAGAATGTGCCGTAAAGACAAAAATTGAAAAATCATTGACCGAGCTGTTCAAAGCAGGCGGCTACGGCAGGGTTATTACTCCTGCTTTGGAATACTATGATGTGTATGACAGGGAATGTGCCGGAATTGAGCAGAAAAATCTCTATGTTACTCAGGATACCTCCGGTGCATTAATTGCTATGCGTGCGGACAACACTATGCCTATTGCCCGTGTTGTGGCAACAAGGCTTCAAAATGTTGAACCTCCCATAAGGCTTTATTATAATCAGCAGATATTTAAAAGGTGCAAAAGCTTTTCCGGACGCAGCAACGAAATATCCCAATGCGGTATTGAACTTATCGGTGCGGGCGGAATAAGGGCAGATTTGGAAATTCTTACTATGGCTTTTTCCGCACTTGAAATTTGCAACGCACCTGATTACAGAATTGAGCTTGGTACAGCGGCTTATTTTAAGTCGCTTATGAATAAAATCAATGCGGATGAAGAAACAAAGGAAAAAATTATTCTTTATGTGCAGACTAAAAACTGTATCGCACTTGATGAAATTCTTGATACAATGCCGGATACGGATGCGGTCAGAGCTGTACGCAGATTACCCCGTCTGTTCGGCGGCGCAGAGGTTTTGGACGAAGCGTTGGGATTGTACTCCGATACGGAAGCAAAATCCGCAATAGATTATCTCAAAAATATTTTACAATGTCTTAAAGAATTAAAGCTCGATAAAAAAATCAGCGTTGACCTGGGACTTGTACACAGGAATAATTATTATACGGGACTCTTGTTCCGCGGATATATTGAGGGCTCGGGTTTGACGGTTCTTTCCGGCGGAAGATATGACAATATGATTGGTGAGTTCGGCAGAAACTTAAAAGCTACCGGCTTCGGTGTGGATATAAATGCACTTTCAAAAGCCACTATCAAAAGGGGAGATATTGAGAAAATCACCGTCCCCGAGGTGTTGGTTTTCAGCCAAGACGGTGCGGAAGCAAAGGGTATGGCGTATGCACAAACCTTAAGAAGCTCGGGAATTGTTTGTGAATATTCCGTGGCTTCTACCTTAGAGGAAGCAAAGCAGTATGCCGAAAGCAAGGGTATAAAAAAAGTTGAAGTGATTGACTGACAGGGAGGAAAGCCTAATGAGAAGAATAAGAATTGCACTCACAAAGGGCAGGCTTGAAAAAAGAGCAATTACATTGTTTGAAACAATGGGACTTGACTGTTCTCAGCTTATAGCAAAGGGTCGCAGGTTGGTTTTACCTGTCGGTGACTATGATGCCGTACTTGCGAAAGCCGCCGATGTTATAACCTATGTTGAACACGGTACCTGCGATATAGGAATTGTGGGTAAGGACACAATATTGGAAAAAAATCCCGATGTATATGAAATGGTTGACCTTAATTTCGGTAAATGCCGTTTTGCGCTTGCCACAAAAAAAGGTGTGGATTTTTACGATGACTGTGACGAAAAAATTATTGCCACAAAATATCCCAATGTTACGGCACGGTTTTTTGAAAAGAAAAATATGAATATTCAGATAATAAAAATTGAAGGCTCGGTGGAATTAGCTCCCATATTGGGACTGGCGGATGCAATAGTTGATATTGTTGAAACAGGTACAACCTTAAAGGAAAACGGACTTGAAGTTATCGAGGATGTAGCACCCATTTCCGCAAGAGTTATTGTAAACAAAGCTTCAATGAAGCTTCATAAGGAAGAAATAGAACAATTTCTTAAAGATATAGAATTAGCCAAGGAGGTTTGTTAATGCTTAGTATTACTTATGCAAACGGAATTTCAGAAAAAAATCTTTTAGCCGAGCTTCAAAAAAGAGGGGAAGAAGTCAGCAGTAAGGTTACAACAATAGTTGAGGATATTTTATTTGAAGTTAAAAAAAGAGGGGACGATGCGGTAAACGAATATACAGAAAGATTTGACGGTCGTCTGCCCTTACATTCAGAGGTTTCACAGGCTGAAATGGAGGAAGCCTTAAAAAGCCGTGACACATCATTAATATATGCACTTTACAAGGCGGCTGAAAATATCAGAAGCTTCCACGAGGGACAGGTTCAGCAAAGCAGAATTATTACAAAATCGGATTCAACAATTTTGGGTCAGAGAATAAGAGGTCTTAAACGAGTCGGACTGTATGTACCCGGCGGCACAGCGGCATATCCCTCATCTGTTTTGATGAATGCCATTCCCGCAAAAATCGCAGGTGTAGAAGAAATAATTATGGTTACACCTCCCATGAAAAACGGTACTGCCAATCCCGATATTTTAGCGGCGGCAAAGATTGCCGGTGTGGACAGAGTTTTCCTTATGGGCGGTGCTCAGGCAATAGGTGCTCTGGCTTACGGTACAAGAACCGTACCCAAGGTTGATAAAATTGTTGGACCGGGTAATATTTTCGTTGCAACGGCGAAAAAACTGCTTTTCGGCACAGTTGATATTGATATGATAGCAGGTCCGAGTGAAATTTTAATTATTGCGGACAAGAATGCAAATCCCGAATATGTTGCGGCTGATTTAATGTCCCAGGCTGAGCATGACAAACAGGCTTCCGCAGTTTTACTCACCACCTCAAAAGAGGTTGCCGAGGAAACGATTAAGGAAGTTTACAGGCAGATGGAAAACCTTTCACGAAAGGATATTATCGAAGAAGCTTTGAATAATTTCGGTGCGGTGATTGTGTTTGAAAATATGAACGATGCTGTGGATTTTGCAAATGAAATGGCACCGGAGCATTTGGAAGTATGCACGGAAAATCCCATGGAATTTGTCGGAAAAATCGACAATGCAGGCTCGGTATTTTTGGGCAGCTATTCCCCCGAACCTTTGGGAGATTATTACGCAGGTCCCAACCATGTTTTGCCCACAGGCGGCACAGCAAGATTTTTCTCACCTCTGTCGGTGGATAGCTTCGTTAAAAAATCAAGCTTCATTTATTATACACAGTCGGCACTCAGAAATGCCGGCTCCGACATAGTAAAGCTTGCGGAAACCGAGGGCTTAACGGCTCATGCAAATTCAATAAAGGTAAGATTATAATATGTACATACTCAACGATAAAATAAAGGATTTAACTCCTTACGAACCTATTGAAGCTGATGGGAAAATCCGGCTTGATGCAAACGAATCTTTTTTGAATCCCTCATCTAAGTTATCGGAAAAAATTCAGAAAGCGGTGAGCAGGTCAGCGTTCAACCGTTACCCTGACCCGAAAGCAAAGGAGCTTTGCAAAGCCTTTGCAAAATTATATAATGTAAATCCGGATTTTGTTACGGCGGGCAACGGTTCGGACGAGCTTATTTCGATAATCAATTCCGCATTTTTGCAAAAAGGCGATGCGGTAATGACTATGGTTCCCGATTTTTCAATGTATGCTTTTTATGCTTATCTTTCTGAGGGGAGTTTAATTGAATTACCCAAAAATGAAGATTTTACAATTGATGTTGACAGGGCAATAAAGGAGATTAACGAAAAAAATGTCAAGCTTGTTTTATTTTCAAACCCCTGTAACCCTACATCAATAGTTTTGGAAAAAGATAAGGTCAGAAAGCTTATAACAAATGTAAATGCTTTGGTGGTTTTGGACGAAGCTTATATGGATTTTTCCGACCAGAGCCTTATTAATGAAATTGAAAATTATGACAATGTAATTATTTTGAAAACCTGTTCAAAGGCTTTGGGAATGGCAGCAATAAGATTGGGCTTTGCCATATCTTCAAGGGAAATTACAAAGGCTTTGCAGGCTGTAAAATCCCCGTATAATGTGAACTCCGTTACCCAGGAAATCGGCAAAGAAATTCTTTCGGATATTGATGGGATTAAATCGGGAATTAAAAAAATAATCGCTTCACGGGATGATTTATACGAGGGCTTGAAAAAAATTGAAAATAAATATCCCGACAAAATCAAGCTCATTAAACCGGAAACGAATTTCGTGTATATGAAAGCGGAAGATGCACAGGAAATTTTCAGATATTTTTTTGATAACGGTATTGTAATTCGATGTTTTAAAGATTATCTCAGAATTACCGCAGGCAGAAATTACGAAAACAAAGCGGTGCTTGATACACTTGAAAAATATTTTACGGAGTGTGATAAAAAATGAGAACTGCACAGGTTGAAAGAAAGACAAAGGAAACGGATATAAAAATAAATCTGTCATTGGACGGCGGAGAAATTTCCGTCAGCACGGGCAACGGATTTTTTGACCATATGCTCACGGCTTTTCTGCATCACGGAGGCTTCGGCGGCACAATAATCTGCACGGGTGATACCGAGGTGGATTTTCACCATTCTGCGGAGGATATTGGAATAGTTCTGGGTAAGGCTTTTGACAAGGCATTGGGTGACAAATCCTGTATTAAGAGATACGGAAGCTTTGCAATACCTATGGACGAAGCTTTGTCGAAGGCAATAGTCGACATAAGCGGCAGACCGTTTTTGGTTTTCAATGCGGAATTTTCGCAGGAAGTTACCGGTGAATTTGAATTATGTTTAGTGGAAGAATTTTTCAGAGCTTTTGCTTACAATGCAAAAATTACCCTGCATATTAATCTTGAATACGGCTCAAATGCCCACCACGAAGCGGAAGCAATTTTTAAATCCGTGGCTCATGCTATGCGTAAGGCTGTAAAAAGTACGGACAAAACTTTATCAACAAAAGGAAGTATTGACTGATGTATATTTTCCCTGCAATAGATATTAAGGACGGTAACTGTGTCCGCCTGTATAAGGGCGAAATGAGTACCGCCGAAATTGTGGCAGACAGCTATATGAAAACTGCAACGGAATTTAAAAATGCCGGTTGTAAATATATTCACATGGTAGACTTAAACGGTGCTGTCCAAGGCAAAAGAATTAACAGCAATATTTTTATTGAGGTTGCCCGAAAAAGCGGATTGACCGTTGAATTAGGCGGCGGTATCAGGACAATGACCGACATTGAATTTTATCTTGAAAACGGTATTTCAAGAATAATTTTAGGTTCGGTTGCCATAAAAAATCCACAGCTTGTAGAGGAAGCGGTAAAAATTTTCGGTGAGAAAATTGTTGTCGGAATTGATGCGGTAAACGGCAAAGCTGCCTCCGAGGGCTGGGCAGAAGTCAGCTGTTTTGATTATATCGACTTAGCAAAAAAAATGGAGCAGTACGGCGTAAAAAATATTATTTACACCGATATTTCAAAGGACGGTATGCTGTCGGGACCCAATATTCAACAGCTTGTTAAGTTGAATGATGCCGTTTCCTGCGACATAATCGCAAGCGGCGGAATTTCAAATATTGATGACATCAAAAATCTGAAAGATGCGGGCATTTTCGGTGCAATTTGCGGCCGTTCAATTTACAGCGGAACACTTGATTTGAAAGAAGCCGTAAAGGTTGGAGGAAAGCAGTATGTTTGATAAGAAAAAATTATTTGAAAAAGCACCGCTGATACCGGCTATTATTACCGAAACCGGCACGAACGAGGTTCTGATGTTAGCATATATGAACGCGGAATCCTTTGACAAGACAATGGAAACAGGTTACACCTGGTTTTTCAGCCGTTCAAGGCAAAAGCTTTGGAACAAAGGTGAAACCTCAGGACATAAACAAAAGGTGCTGTCAATAAAAGCGGATTGCGATTTTGATACACTTTTAATTGAAGTGGAACAGACGGGGCCTGCCTGTCACACGGGAAACAAAACCTGCTTTTTTAATGATATAAAATAAAGGAAACGGAGAAAAAATATGAACAGCGTATATAAAGATTTATACGATACAGTGGTATCGAGAAAAGATAATAAACAGGAAGGCTCTTACACTTGTTACCTGTTTGAACAGGGCGTTGACAAGATTTTAAAAAAATGCGGCGAGGAGTGTTCGGAGGTTATAATTGCCGCAAAGAACGGTGATAATAAAGAAACCGTAAATGAAATCAGTGACCTTATGTATCACCTTATGGTGCTTATGGTTAATCAGGGAATTGCCTTACAAGATGTTGAAGCTGAGCTTGAAAAAAGAAGCGAAAAAACGGGAAATCTGAAAACTTTTCATCAGGTAGATAAAAATACTTAATAATTCTATAAAGTTGATAAAAATTTAACTAAAATACCTGTGCTTGTTATCACTATTGCATATTGCATTTTGCTGAAATGGTGATATAATTCTTAGCATGGGTTTTTATTTTATATATTTTTTTATCCGATGAAGAACTTCTATTAGTTAGGAGTTAGGAATTGACGGTGGGTAAAGCCCACACCCGATTAAAATGAAGTCGCCTTGCTAATGAAGAAATGAAGGAATGAAGAAATTAATGGTGGATTTCACCCACACCCATTTTATTTATGTAAAAGTAACAAGAATATTTTCGGGGAGGTTTTTCTATGGACAATATGATTAAAACCATAATAGATATTGACAAGCAGGCTCGTGACAGAATTTCACAGGCAGGCGAAAAGCGTGCAAAAATGATTGAGGAGCTTCCCGAAAAAAAGAAAGCAATCGAAGCCGCTGTCATGGAAAAGGTCAGAGCGGAGTTAAAGGATTTTGAAGCAAAGAAAAAAGCTGAGTTTAAATCCAAGGAAGCTCAGACGGATGCCGGGGCCGAAAAAGCTTTGAAAGAGCTTGAAAAAAAGAAGTCGGAAAATTTTGAAGCCTGGGTTGATACAATTGTGAAAAACACAATCGGTTGAGGAGGTAAAGAATGTCCGTATCTTTTGTAGATAATGCAATTTATACAAAAGCAAGGGCAATGCACGGAAAGCTTTTAACAAAAGAAAATTACGAGCAGCTTTTAGCCTCTCGAAGTGTGAACGAGGTTGCAAATTATCTGAAAACCAAAACAGCTTACGAACAGGCACTTGAAAATATTTCCGGTACCGATATTCGCAGAAAGCCGCTGGAAACCGCAATCAGAAAAAGTATGCTTGATAACTGTGCATCACTTGCAGAGTATGAATTGTTAATGGGAATAAAATTTTATAAATATTTCGTATTAAAAGATGAAGTGTTTATGATTTTAAAATGTGCAAACGGCTTTTGTGATGATATGGATTATGCTGTTTCACCGTTCACAAAAAAACATTCGTCAATTGATTTTGAAAAGCTTGCGGTGGCGGACAGCTTTGAAAATATTATGTCCGTTCTCGAAAAAACCGATTACTATGACATATTAAAATCCGTTTCAAAGCAGGATGAAAATATCAGGTATCTTATGCTTGAAACATCTCTTACAAATTATTTGAATACAGAGCTTTACAAATTAACCTGTTCCTGTTTTAAGGGCAGGGAAAAAACGGAAATTCTCGATTATCTTAAATTGCAGGCTGATGCCAAACGGGTTATGGCAGTTTACAGAATTATAAAAAGCTTTGCAATGGATAAGGTTATAGCCGCCCATCTGTTTTCAGATGAGCTGACGAGATTTTCGGAAACCGAAATAAAAAAAATAACCTTTGCAGACAGCGTTGAAGAATTAAACAAAATTTTGGGTAAAACAGTTTACGCAAAGGGATTGGCGAAGTATTCCGATGTTCCTGCCGAAAAAGTAATAGCAAGATATCTGTTTGATTTGTCAAAGCATACACTGATTTTTTCACAGAATAAAATCCTTGTAATGCTTTGTTATGTGTATTTGGCGGAAACAGAAATTACAAAGATAACAAGGTTGGCAGAGGGCATAAGATACAGTTTGCCAACCGAAGAAATACGAGCATTAATTGACTGAAAGGAAGTGATACCGTGGCAATAGCCAAAATGAAATTAGTCAAGCTCAACGGAGATACGGATGTGCTGGATTCGCTGATTTCCGTGTGTTGTATGGACGGAAATTTTCATCCGGAAAATGCAGGGAATTTCATCTCGGTGACAATGGGATATTCACCGTTGAATGAAATAAATCCGTACACACCTTTGATGCAGAAAATTCACGAGCTTGAAGCAACCACAAATTTGGAGCTGAAAATTCTGCCTACGGTTGACAGCAAGCCGCTTAGCGAGGATATGGAAAAATATTTATCCGATGTCGGGCAAAAGCTTTCAAAAATTCATGCGGATAGAACACAGCTTGTGAAGCAAAAAGAAGAATGTGAAGCGGGACTTGAAAAATACGAACATTTCAAAGGTCTTGATGTGGAGCTTGATAAGCTTTTTGAGTGTGAATTTCTTGATGTAAGGTTCGGACATCTTCCGAAAGAAAGCTATGAGATTTTACAAAAAAACTACGGAGATAATCCCTATATAATGTTCTTTCCCTGTTCGAGCGATTCAACGGATTACTGGGGAATGTATTTTGTTCCGATTGACAGAGCAAAAAAAATTGACAGAATTTTTGCAAGTCTGTATTTTGAGAGAATAAAAATTCCGCAAGCTGTCGGAACAACCGACCGTATTATTGAAAATCTTGAAAATAACATAGAGTTAATTGAAACCGAGCTGAAAAAGCTTGATGAAGAACTGGAACAGTATTGGAGTAAGGAATCGAACCGTTGTGATGAGCTTTATACAAAGCTTATCAGATATGAAAAAATTTCCGAAATAAAATCCTATGCAGTTGGCAACGGCAGTACATTTTTTCTTGTGGGTTGGATTCCGGAAAAAGAGCTTAAAAATTTTACCGAAAGAGTCAATTGTTTTGACGGGGTAGAAACGGAAATTTCATCACCGAAAAAAGACTCAAAATTAAAGCCGCCCACAAAGCTTAAAAATCCTTTCTTCATAAGACCTTATGAATTTTTCGTTAGTATGTACGGCTTACCGAATTATAACGACATTGATATTACCGGATTTGTTGCAATAACTTATACAATTTTATTCGGAATAATGTTCGGTGATTTGGGGCAGGGCTTTGTGCTTTCCATAATAGGTTTTCTGATGTGGAAACTCAAAAAAATGGCACTGGGAAAAATCCTTGTACCCTGCGGAATTGCTTCAATGTTTTTCGGCTTTATGTTCGGTTCTGTGTTCGGATATGAAGAAATGCTCAACCCCGTATATAAGGCAATAGGCTGGGGACAAAAACCTTTGTCGGTTATGGAGTCAATCAACACCATTTTGCTGCTTGCAATCGGTATCGGTGTGGGACTTATGTTTGTTGCATTTTTGATAAATATTCTAACCTGCATAAAGCGAAAAGATATAGGTAATGCTTTGTTCAGTCAAAACGGATTAGCAGGAGTGTGTGTCTATGCGGCAGGTGCTTCACTTGCGTACACATTTATGAGCAAAAAAGTTCTCATTCCTTCAAGCGTTGCAACAATAATGTTGATAGCAGGTCTTGTGATTTTATTTTTGAAAGAAATTCTCGTGGGACTTGTGAACAGGGAAGAAAATTGGAAGCCGGAAAGTATTTCCGATTATATTTTACAGAATATTTTTGAACTGCTTGAATATGTGCTTTCATATCTCAGTAACACGGTTTCATTTTTGCGTGTAGGTGCTTTTGTGTTGGTTCACGCAGGTATGATGATGGTTGTATTCTCACTGGCAGGCGGCGGCAGTAATATTCCCGTTGTTATAATCGGTAATGTACTTGTAATTGCACTTGAAGGCTTGCTTACAGGTATTCAGGCATTAAGACTTGAATATTATGAGATGTTCAGTAAATTCTTTGAGGGTAGCGGACGACCCTTTAAAGCTATTAAATTAAACGAAAATTAATTTTACGGAGGAAAAAACAATGACAACATTTTTAAACGCATTATTAATAATTTTACCGGCAGTATTTCTTATTTTTTCAATCGGCAGAATAATCAAAAACAGATTTCAGGGCAAGTCAATTAAAAAGGCAGTAAGATTTAATCTTTCCGTGTTTGCGGTTATGGTATTATTAAGTATTTCCATGGCTTTCGTAACAGCCGCAGTTGACGAAAAAGCAGTTGAAACAGCTGAACCCGCAACAGCCGTAAGCGAGGAAGCCGAAACAGCAAAACCGGATTCTTCAAAGGGTATGGGACTTTTGGCAGCAGGACTTGTAACGGGACTTGCAGGTATCGGCGGCGGTATCGCAGTTGCCGCAGGTGCACCGGCAGCTATTGCCGCAACAAGTGAAAATCCGGCATCATTCGGTAAGTCAATTATTTTCGTTGCCCTTGGTGAGTCAATAGCCCTTTACGGTGTTGTTATTTCAATCCTTATCCTTAACAAAATTTAAGCTATGAAAATATTTTTGATAAGTGATAACAACGATACTCTTGAAGGTTTGCGGCTTGCGGGAATTGAGGGTGTTGTTGTGCATGAAAAGAATGAAACTTTAAATGCTTTGAAAAAAGCAAAGGAAAATTCGGAAATAGGGTTAATACTTATTACTCAGAAAGCGGCAAAGCCCTGCCGTGAATATATTGATGCAAACAGGTCGGATAAATACACTCTTATTGAAGAAATTCCCGACAGACATTATGAAGATTTTGAAGACCCGTTAGCTCGTTATATTCAGGGAACCCTGGGTATCAACGGTTAAAGAAAGGCGGCGGAAAAATGTTAGAACAAAACAGAAGTGTTCAGATGTTTATTGAAGCAATTAATTCCGATGCCGTAAATAAATGTACTGAAATTGAAAATGAAATAAAAAATTATGAGCAGAAAGAGCTTCAACTCGCAAGAGAGGAAGCCGAAGAAAAAGCGGCTGATTTCAGAAAATATGAGGAAGAAAGAATACTTTCCGAAATAAGCAGAGAACAATCTGCAAAAGCCAATGCCGCAAAGGCAAATTTGACGGAAAAAAGAAATGAAATTACGGGAAGCGTTTTAGCACAAGCCGAAAAAAGAATAATTGACTTTACAAATTCCGAAGCTTATGAAAAATTTCTGAAAAAATCCGCAAAGAATTTAGCGGATGAATTTTACAAAGAAAATTTTAAAATCTGTATCAGAAAAGCGGACGAAAAACATATAAAAATTCTTGAAAAATTCGGTCAGGTTCAGATTGATAATTCAATTGTTTTAGGCGGTATAAAATTAAAATTCAAATCCGTTACAGCAGATGATACTCTTGACAAAAGGCTTAAAGAGCAAGTGGAGAATTTTAAATCAACCTGTAAGCTTAATATTAATTAGGAATTAGGAATGAGGAATTAGGAATTAAGGGTGGGCAAAGCCCACACCTATTATTA
>JAZUIT010000347.1:0-8488 GCA_045642385.1 Acutalibacteraceae bacterium | reverse complement strand
TTAAGGGTGTTTTTCAACACCGGCAAAATTCTATCATATCCAACCGCATTTGTCAATAAAATTAACACAGAACCGCTCCCTGTGTTATTTTTTTATTTTATAAAATCATCTTGTTATATGTGAATTTATATGCTATAATGTGGTTGCGACATAAGTGAATATTAACCTTAACAAGAGTACATTTTTATCTTTTGGTAAAAAAGCATACTCTGTTTTCGTATCTTTGTATTCTTGATTAAGGTTGAAAACTTGTGTCGCAGCAATCGGAATTGTGCGTTTTTCGGTGCGTGGCTTCGGCTGCGCACTTTTTTATTTAAATACTAATATCGGGTGTGGGTGGAACCCACCGTCAATTCTTAATTCTTCATTCTTAATTCTTCATTAATAACGCCCACCCTCAACTCCTAACTCCTAACTGTCCATTGTACATTGCAAATTGCTAATTGCTAATTATTTTACATCCACCTTTTGCTTTGAAACAACAAGCATATTAAACAGTATTGCACCCACCGTAATAATCAAAGCAAACACGGAAAGCACCTGCTGACCGTACATTTTAAAGCCCATAAACATATTTCCGTTGCCCTCGACAAACCTTACTACTGCACCGCCGACAAGTGAGGTTACGAATCCCAAAACACCTCTGACTGCATTACATATTGCCATACCGTGTACAAAATACCCTTCTTCAACATAACTGTAAGTCATATTAAGGAGGTTGGCATTTGTGCCGGCAAGAGAAATGTTGAACAGCACGGTATAAACCACAACGCACCACACCGCACCGGGAGCGGCAAAAATATTGAATACAAGTGCCACCGCATAAATAATTAAACCCAGAGCATGACCGTAGGCAAAGGATTTTTTATCGGAATATATACCGATGGGACGGGAAACGGCAAATCTTGCAAGACAGGCAACCGTATTTATTACCTGCACTACCTGCATAGATAAACCAAGTGTTTCGGTTTTAAATACACCCATAAAACCGAGTATCATATATGTGGAAATACCGTCAAACGCCGCAAGAATAATAAAGCTCCTGAACCGTTTATTGCCCACGGTATTTACACAAATGTCCTTAAAACTCTTTTTGTCAGCTCTTTCCGGAGCTTTGATATCTTTCATCGTAAGAAGACAGATGAAATTGCATACACTTACAACCAGCATACAGCCGGCTATAAACAGAAATGCGCCGTGGAGGTTGCCGTTTGCTTCAAATTTATCCACAATTCGACCCATTACAAGCGTAAACACAACACCGCCCAGCAATGAAAGCATTTCTTTTCCTGCGGTGAATGTGGCTCTTTTATGAGGCTCCACAAATGAATTACCCCACTTGTAGCACACATTATTGATTATGTAAAGGCAAAAATACGCACAAAGCAAAACTATGGGAATAATAGTTGCCTTTGCCTTTTGCGAAATACCGAAAAACGGAATTATGTATAAGCTCAAAAACAAAAGCTGACTGAGCGTATCAATAATTATTGATGTTTTTTTAACGCTTTTAATTTTGTCAACAAATGTGATGGACACAAGCTGAAACAAAAAAGCAAATGAAATAAAAGACGAAATAACACCGGTCTGCGCCTGGGTCATTCCCACATCCGTCAAGATTTTCGCCAAAAAAGCATCCGCCATCATAAGGGCTATAAAATATTCAAAAAGGCATTGTACATTGTACGCATTCCTTGAAATTTTATAATCCTTGGAGTTGAATATTTGATTATCTGTTTTCTGCATCATTTTCACCCGGTAATAAATAATTATTCATTTTATAATACCACTTTTTCCCCAAAAAAACAAGTAGCAACAAACATGAATTTCTGTAATTTTTATATTGCATTTATTTTTTGATTAGGATATAATATATGGAAACAGCAGAAACAGATATACTCTGATTACAGAAAAATGCGCTTATATTTTCCGGAGGTAAAAATTAAAATGATGTTGCTTTGTTTGCTTTGTGTTTCTTTCGTTGCCTGTTATGGCTGGGGTATGCGCGGCACCGTTGTCGGCGGTGAAAAAGGCGCCATGCTTCCCGGTATGTACATAGGTTTGACACTCGCTTTGTTTGCAGGCGGCGGAATTGCCCAATATTTCTGGATTCCTGCGGCGGCAGGTCTTATCGGTATGACCTACGGCGGTACAGAGCCGTACGGCGGCACAATGATTATGGTTATTGACGGCAGAGAAAAAGGTCCTCAACCTTTAAAAGGCAGTTTGTGCCTTGCTTTAAAGGGCGGGCTGTGGTTTTCTGTCTGCGGCGGATTTATCGGTCTTTCCATGTCCTCCATGGGCAGCAGATATTCTGTTAAGGATTTGCTTGTTTTCTGCGTTTGTATTCCTGTTTTTCAGGCTTTGGGTTATTTAATCTTTAATACTCCTTACAATGAAGAAAAGCATATCCATCCGAAAACCTACTTATGTCTTGAAAGTGATGACAGCCGTGAAGAATGGGGCAGTAATGTAGGAATACTTTTTGTTCTGCTCGTATTTTCCATTATTAAATCGGATTGGCTTATGCTGGCAATGACTTCATTCGGCTTCCTTTTCGGTGCAATCGGCTGGGTTTTTGCAATATGGTTTTACTATTTTACCGTCAGACCGTTTCCCAACGGCAAATACCTGTTCGGAAGCTGGGTAAAAAAAGGTATAGTTGACGGTTGGAAAAATATGGAATTTTCCCTGGGCGCTATCGGAAGTATCGGTATTTTCTTAGGATATTTTGTATGCCGTAAATCTCTTGATAACATCAATAACACAATTGCACAAAAGGGATTATTTGCTCCCTTGAAAAATTATGATAAGCTTTCATTTATTCTTATTACTATTTGCTTTGTCGGTGTGCTTGCGGTAAACGGTGTTGCCGGACTTTTGAAGCTGAAAAACAAGAAAGTAAATCCCTTTGCAACAGATATTGCAGAAAGACTTTTTTACAGCACTCTCCCCTTTGTTTTAGTGGTTCTCTGTTCGCTTCCTGCGGCACGGCTTATGACTGCATTTATGCTGATTTTTGCACTTGCAGTTAAGAATTGTATGGACAGGTTTGATAAGTACATTGTCCCTGCCTGTATCGTTTACATTGCTTTGGTGATTGTAACCTACATCGGCGATATTTTGCTGGGCGGTTATCCTGCTCAATGGTTGTTCTTTGCCGGAGGTATTCCATATATACTTTCGGAAATTGTATGGCACGCAATTAAATTTAATAAACATTTCGGTAAGGTTATGCGTATGGATCCAAGCTACATTTCCGTATGGGGATTTGAAATGTTCTGCATTTTAGTTATCACAATAACCGCTTTTGCAGTTTTGTAAAATCACAAAATAAAGTCCTCCGATTATGAAAGGGCAATAAAATGGATGAAATAAAGGTTGACAGACGAATAAAAAAAACAAAAAAAGCTATACGCAACGCATTCGCTTTGTTGCTTTCGGAAAAAAATATTAATGATATTACCGTAAAGGATATAGCGGACAAGGCAGATATTAACCGAAAAACATTTTACAATTATTATTCCGGAGTATACCAGGTGGTTGACGAAATAGAAAATGAAATACTTTTAACATTTGAAGAGGCAGTCAAAAATATTGATGTAAAAAATGTTATTCAAAACCCGTATATTATTTTTGATAAGCTAAATGAAATTATAAATACAGATTTAGATTTTTATACCCACATTATTCAGATGGATAAAAATATCAGTCTTGCATCAAAAATTATAAATCTTTTAAAAACAAAGACAATGGCGACTTTAAAATCACAGATAAATGTTTCTGATGACGGTGTTCTTGATATCGCACTGGATTTTGTCATGTCGGGAATGATAGCAGTTTTCCAGCATTGGAGTAAGGGTGACAAAACTAAATCTCTGGAAGAAGTTTCCCGTACTCTCGGTTTAATATTCAGCACCGGATTAAATGGGATTTTTATGGAATAAATGTGAACTTTTTTTTATTGATTTTTTTATTGATTAATGGTATAATTGTCTGCAATTAGATTTGTTTCACATAAAAAGCTCGATACAACATTATTACTCTCAACACCGTTAAACTTATTAATTTAATTGAGAAAAAGGCAAAAAAGAGAGGAAAACCCAGTGAATTATTTTGAGTATAAAGGTATTAAATATGCAGCGGGCACAAGGTTAAAATATAAAAGCTCGTTATACGGTGTCCAGACATATACTTTTAACGGTGCGGATTATCGTTCTGAATTTGTACCTGACGATAACCGGGTGCAAAGTGTATTGTCATACAGAGCAAAGCCTGAATGTATTGTGGAAATTATTGAACCGATTTTTTACGATGAAAGCAGTAAAAAAAGGTCTGTCAATAATCAGAGTAACCCGTCGGACATGACCATTGAAACAGCTTTTTTGTTTTATGTCATCATCATGGTAGTGGGTACAATATTTAAGATAAAATGGGTAATCTGGATTCTTACAACAATCGGTTTTGTTATTTGGAGAGCATGGTTTTTTATAAAGAAAAAAAGATAACAAACAGTTTGTATTTTTGAAAGTTCGGTGTATTTTACAGAAAATACCGGACAGGCAAAGAGATTTTAATATTCAAGGTTGTTTGACAGATAAGCAAAGACAGAAAAGCGAGGCAAAAATTAAGTGCACTATTTTGAATACAAAGGGATAAAGTATGCCGCAGGCACAAGATTAAAATACAAAAGCTCAACATACGGTATCCAGACATATACTTTTAACGGAGCGGAATATTGCTCCGAATTTATTCCTGATGATGAGCGTGTCCAAAAAGTGTTATCGTACAGGGCAAGAACTGATTGTATTGTTGAAATTATTGAACCGGTTTTTTATGATGAAAAAAACCAGAAAAAATCGGAAAAATTTCAAAATGATAACTCAGATATGACAATTGAAACCGCTTTTTTATTCTATGTTATCATTATGGTAGTCGGTACTGTATTTAAAATAAAATGGGTGGTTTGGGTTCTTACAACAATAGGCTTTGCTATTTGGAGAGCCTGGTTTTTATTAAAGAAAAAAAGATAGCAAATTTGTTTTAAAAACTGATATTATGGAATTTTCAATTGGTAATAACAATAATAACGGAGATGTAAAAATGCGTGAATTTAAAAAATCATCAAAGCTTGACAATGTTTTGTATGATGTTCGTGGTCCCGTTGTTGACGAGGCAACACGAATGGAAGAAAAGGGTACTAAAATTTTAAAATTAAACATCGGCAACCCCGCTCCGTTTGGATTCAGAACACCGGATGAGGTTATCTACGATATGCGTCAACAGCTTGTAGACTGTGAAGGCTATTCCGCTTCAAAGGGATTGTTTTCCGCAAGAAAAGCAATAATGCAGTATTCTCAGATAAAAAACATCCCCAATGTTACAATTGAGGATATTTATACCGGTAACGGTGTCAGCGAACTGATTAATTTGTGTATGTCGGCATTACTTAATAACGGTGATGAAATATTAATACCTGCTCCGGATTATCCCCTGTGGACAGCGTGTGCTACGCTTGCAGGCGGTAAGGCAGTTCATTATATTTGTGACGAACAATCGGAATGGTATCCGGATATAGCTGATATCAGAAAAAAAATTACCGACAAAACAAAAGCCATCGTTATTATTAACCCCAATAATCCCACCGGTGCATTGTATCCGGATGAGATTTTACAACAGATAGTTGATATTGCAAGAGAGCATCAGTTAATTATTTTTTCTGATGAAATATATGACAGACTTGTTATGGACGGTCACAAGCATACCTCTATTGCTTCCCTTGCTCCGGATTTGTTTTGCGTCACATTCAGCGGTCTTTCAAAGTCACATATGATTGCAGGATTCAGGATAGGCTGGATGATATTAAGCGGCAATAAAAGTATTGCATCCGACTATATTGAGGGTATAAAAATGCTTTCGAATATGCGTTTATGCTCTAACGTTCCGGCTCAGTCAATCGTTCAGACTGCTTTGGGCGGTCACCAAAGTGTTGATTCCTACATAGTCCCCGGTGGAAGAATATACGAACAGAGAGAATATATTTACAAGGCTCTTACGGATATTCCCGGTATCACAGCAGTTAAACCGAAGGCATCTTTTTATATGTTCCCGAAAATTGATGTTAAAAAATTCAATATCACAAATGACGAACAGTTTGCACTTGACTTATTGAAGGAAAAGAAAATACTGATTGTACACGGCGGCGGATTTAACTGGGATAAGCCTGACCACTTCCGTGTTGTATATCTGCCGAGAATTGAAGTTTTAAAGGAAGCAGCCGAAAACATTGCAAGCTTTTTACAGTATTACAAACAGTAAGAGGGATTATGATGTCACAGCTTGATATATTTTATGTCCGTCATGCAGATACAGTAAATACATTTGACGACAGAGATAAAAGTGATGTTAATTTATCTGAATTGGGCGAAAAGCAAATTAAACTTTTAGGTGAAAGATTTAAAGGTAAAAGTTTTGATGCGGTTTTTTCATCCCCTATGATAAGGGCGGTAAAAACTGCCGCCGCCGTCTGTGAACAGCTTGACGGACATCCACAGCTTGAAATTTTGCCACAGCTTGTTGAGAATAAAACTACCAGGAAGTATTTTGGTACAGGCGAAGAATATCTCAAAAAATATTATGATAATATCATTGTTAATCATGATATGCCTCTGTTTTTCCGAAATGTCAGAGACATAGACAATGATATAAGATGCAAAAAAATTATAAAATACCTTAAAGAAAGATTTACATACGGTCAGAAAATTATTATTTTTGCCCATGGTTCATTAGGAAATCACTTTATTCCGAAAGCCGTAGGTATGCCACACGGAAATTATGTTCTTTCTTTAAATCATACCGGCGTAACAAAAATCAAATATACCCCTGACGGAAAACAGCGAATATCATTTATGAATGACATTTCCCATTTGCGCCCGTTAATGGAAAATTATGAATTTGATTTGTAAAACTTAATATAAATAAGGAGGTTCTGTTTGAAATACAGAGCCTCCTATTGTTTTACATTTTTAACATTTCTTATTTTGCCATTTCTGCACGAGCTTCTTTTATACGCTGTACAAAGATTTTACCTGTTTCGGTGATTTTATCATAATCACCTGTCTTTGCACCGGCTATAAGTGAAGAACCGGCACCGCAGGCTATTGCACCTGCCTTAATCCAATCCTTAACATTGTCAACATCAACACCGCCTGAGGGCATCATAACGGCGTTGGGGATAGGGCCGTGAATATCTTTTATAAATCTGGGACCTGCAATATCACCGGGGAATACCTTTAAAACATCCGCACCGCATTCCATAGCGGCAACCGCTTCCGTCGGAGTGTAAATTCCGGGCATTGAGGGAATACCGTATCTGTTACAGCATTTAACGGTTTCAGGGTCAAAGTAAGGGGAAACGATATATTCCGCACCCGATAAAATTGCAATTCTTGCGGTGGCAGCATCCATAACCGTACCTGCACCGATAATAATTTCGCCTGAATCATATTTTGCTCTCATAGCTTCAATAAGCTTGTCTGCACGGGGAACTGTGAAAGTCAATTCAATAGCGGCTACACCACCCTTTATACAGGCGTCTGTGATTTTTTCCGCCTGCTCGATTGATGTTGCACGAACAACCGCAACAATACCTACATTCTGAATTTTTGAAAGTGTTTCAATTTTATTTGACATTTTAATTACTCCTTATCTCTGAACTCTTGCACCTGCACCGTTGACCTTTGCTTCAACCTCTTTTAAAGATGCCATGGAGGTATCACCGGGGGTTGTCATAGCCAATGCACCGTGAACTACACCGTAATTTACAGCCTTTTGCGCATCCTCAAAAGACATAAGACCGTAAATAAGACCTGAAGCGGAGCTGTCGCCGCCGCCTACTCTGTCGAGAATTTCCAAACCGGGAAATTCTATTGAATTATATATTTTACCGTCTGCCCAGCAAATAGCTTTCCAGTCATTTACCGTTGCGGTTTTAACCGTTCTCAATGTGGTTGCAATAACCTTGAAATTAGGATAAGCCTTTGTAACGGTTTCAATCATTTTATAATAACCGTCCATATTAAGCTCTTTTAAATCGGCATCGTTGCCCTCAACCTCAAAACCCAGGGAAGCGGTAAAATCTTCCTCGTTACCAATCATAACATCAACATATTTTGCGATTTCACGGTTTACTTCCTGTGCCTTTGCCTGACCGCCGATATCCTTCCAAAGTGACGGACGGTAATTCAAGTCATAGGAAACAACCGTGCCGTATTCCTTAGCTTTTTTAACAGCCCTGATAACCGTCTGTGCGGAGGTTTCGGAAAGTGCGGCATAAATTCCGCCTGTATGAAGCCAACGAACACCAAGTGTACCGAAAATATAATCCCAGTCCACATCATCGGGCTTTAACTGTGAAGCGGCTGTGTTTCCTCTGTCGGAAGCACCGACGGCACCACGAATACCGAAGCCTCTTTCGGTAAAATTAAGT
>JAZUIT010000346.1:0-3556 GCA_045642385.1 Acutalibacteraceae bacterium | reverse complement strand
GCGTTTATCTTTTTCGGGCGGCAATGTCAAATCTGGAATGTAGTAATCACCTTGCAATGTGTAACCGATACCTGTTTTTTCATCAATAATGTGTTTTTTCATAAAATTAATCCTCCTTGTATTTGGTAGCTAAATTCTACCAAATACATGGAGGTTTGTCGAATGTGTGAAAATTTATATGAGTTTAAAGTGCTTAAATGCCTTTTTAATTACTTCCCGTTTTTCCATTGTACATTCAGGCACTTTATGGTTGGGTTTTCCTTTGTTATAGTTCTCACGCTCAATTATACCGCATTCCGATTTAACCTGTGCAATATTGAGTGTTGTAACTTTTAAACCATACTCTTTTAATACATAATTTTTGATTTCGTTATATGTAGGTTTGCTTTCCGCCGATGTAATATCAAGCTCTGTTAAATCAAGCTTTATGTTGATATATTCATCCGCTCTGCGTTGGGACAAAAGAACACCCGTCTCGGGTGTAATTTTTTCATCCGGGAAAAGTTCGGAAAATTCCTCTTTATCAAAACTAACAGGAAACTTGAACTTTATACTCTTTAATATTCTTTCGTGCGAAAGTGGTTCGGGATATATTTCAATCCGTTCAATAAAACTGTTCATAAATTCTTTCTTTTCGGCATCGGTAAATTCCTTATACATTATATCAAATAAATAAAGAAATTCATAGACTTTTTCTTCGGAAATTTGATTTTTTAAAACATCATCTATTCTTTTTTGAAGTTCTTCACATTCGTTTTCAGTTTCCTCAATCTTCAGATATGATGAATTAAGTCGAGCTTGTAAATCTTCAAATTTCTTATCATACATAGCTTCAAAAACATCAAGTGAATCTATCTGCTCACCAATTTTGTCTTTTAATGCATATAGCCTTTTAATTTCCTTTTTAAGTGTATTCATTTGGCTTTGTAATTCATCAATATCAATTTTTGAACGGAGCTTTTCAGTAATTGCACTTTTGAATTTCGGGTTACAGACCATTTTAAATAATATTTCTTCAACAGAATTATTCAGTTTGTCCTGATGAATCTGTTTTTTGTAATCGCATTTATGTCCGTCAACTTCAAGCCTATGTTTACACGCATAATAGAATACATCCTTATAAAAAGTTCCGTCTTTTTTCTTTTTACGGTTTACGCTACCGTACATCGGATAACCGCAAACAGGACAACATACTATTCCCGAAAGAATGTGCTTATGTTCCAAGCTGTAGATTTTTTTATTTTGTTTTCCTGTTTCTAATCGTTTTTTGTGAGCAAGGTTCCAATCGGATTCGGATATTATTGCTTCGTGTATGCCCTGATAAATCGGATATTCATCTTGTTTTACTATATGAAATTGATTTCTTTCGCCGTTTACTTTTTCTGTTTTTCTTCTGCCGTAAGCTATTTTTCCGCAGTACACCGGATTATCGAGTACCTTTTTAACAAAATTAGCTGAAAAAGTATCAAGCGAACCGTTCTGTCTTTTCTTTTTTATATAACCGTGTCGGTTAAGATACTTTGCAATAGTCGTTACGCCGGAATTTGTGTGAATAAATTGGTCATAAATTGCACGAATGACTTCCGCTTCGTCCTCTGCAATTTTCAGTTCACCGTTTACAAGCTCATAACCGTACGGTGCGAATCCGCCGTTCCACCTACCCTCACGAGCCTTTTGCTTTCTGCCCTCCATAGTCTGAACAAGAATATTATCCCTTTCAATCTCAGCAACAGCCGAAAGAACAGAAATCATAAGTTTACCGCTGTCCTTTGAACTGTCAATACCATCTTCAACGCATATAAGATTTACACCGTAATCTTGCATAATCTGCAACGAATTAAGTACATCGGCGGCATTTCTGCCAAATCTGGACAACTTGAAAACAAGCACATAATCTACCTTGTCTTTGTCCATCTTTATATCTTCAATCATTTTCTGAAAATCCGGTCTTCCGTTAATATTTTTACCTGATTTTCCTTCATCACTATACTCACCTACAACAAGCATATCCTGAAATTCTGCATATTTTCTCAACTTATCCTTTTGAGCATCAAGACTGTATCCGTCAACTTGCATTGATGTTGAAACCCTTGTGTAAATATAACATTTGTTCTTTTTCATATTGTTAAATCCTTTCTTTTTTTAATTATAATAATAACTTTTGATAGTAAAGTCGAATGTGCGAAGTGACCGCAATCACTTCGCACAAAGTTTTATACTGTCTTTTTCTTGGGTGGAAAATATTTTAATACATCATTTGCTGTTATCGTTTGTATCATTGGGGAATATTTTACAACCATTTCTGCAAGGAAATCCATACAGCGTTCACGAGCAATATCATACATTTTTTCTTTATCTTCACCCATAAATATCACCTCGCATCCCTGTTACATTGACGGATAAGGAACTTAGTGTAATGATCACAAGCTTTAATAATAAATTCCTCTGCTTCTTTTGGAGGAGTATCAAGTTTGATGAATTGTGCAAGTCTTTCTGCTGAGATTTTGTACACAGGCTTTTGGTTAGGTTTATCAGAGGATAGCATTTCTTCCATTTGCTCGTTTGTCAATGTACCTGCTAAAAAATCTTTATGCAATTTGTTAGCTTGGGCATAAGAAGGTTTGTGGTCAGTTTCTTCAATAATGGTTATCAAAGCTTGTTGCGTTGATTTATCAAGATAAGATAATTCAACACCTACTGAAAAAGCAATTTCATTTTTATCCATCATTTCAAGCAGTTCGGGAATCAGTTTAGTCAGGCGGATATATCTTTTCACGGTATCTTTACTTGTTCCATCTTGCTCGGCAATTAATTCAGTTGTCAACTTCGGTGCAATTTGCTCCAAAGTTAAATCTGACCTTTTACCTTGATGTTTCAACGCCTCATATTTCATCTTGTACGCAAAAGCTTTTTCGCTTGGTAATATATGCTCACGGTGGAGGTTACTGTCAACAAGTAATATTGCGGCTTCATCTCTTGAAATCTCATATACCGTTGCAGGTAAAGTTTGTAATCCTAATTTCATTGCAGCGTGTAATCTTCTGTGTCCTGATATAACCTCATAAAAATTATTATCTTTTAATAATTTCAACGGTTCAAGTATTCCGTGTTCTTTAATACTGTTGATTAGCTCCTGCATTTCATCGTCATCCTTTACTTTATACGGGTGGTCTTTAAACGGATGAATTTTACAGGTTTCAATTTGTTCATTCTGTTTTATTTCCTTTTCAGGTTTAACAAATAATAAATCAAAATTGTCATCATTAATAATCATAATTTATCTTCCTTTCTCTAAATTTCGCTCTACTTGTTTTTCGAGCTTTAATTCTGTTTCAAACAATTTTTGTATATTATCGAATTCGTACACAATTCGTTGCAGTCTTTTTAGCTGTATTCTCAATGGTGTGATTTCTGCTGTAACGGTTTTTGCATTTTCTTTAAGTAGTTTCTTTTCTTCGGGTTTTGCCCTGCGTATTTTGTTGCGTATTTTTTGTCTTTCTTCTTCGTGTTGATTTATTTGTATTTTGGTGTTTTTTAAACTGTTATCAAGCTCTTG
>JAZUIT010000345.1:0-1861 GCA_045642385.1 Acutalibacteraceae bacterium | reverse complement strand
CATTGCAAAAAATGCATTAATCAAAATCAGTACTAATAACAGCAACAACTGAAAAACAATACTACCGGGCCCGGGGTCATCCATAAAAGATTGTCTCCTCTCCAAGATATAAATAGTTATAGATATTATACATATTTTTTTTATATTTGTCAAATGTTAATTTTCGACAAAATATAAAAACGGGTGTGGGTGAAACCACTCTTCATTGCACATTGCTAATTGCTAATTGCTAATTGTTTTACCCCCTCAGTCACTATCGTGACAGCTCCTAACAGGGGCCCGTCCCCTTTGTCCTTGCGGACATTTCCCCACACAGTGGGGAATCACCCCAACGGGGCGCCTTTGCTATCAGTAACTTTGATAAAGCAATTACAATGGGTGTGGGCTTTGCCCACCGTCAACTCCTAACTCCTCACTCCTAACTTCTAACTGAAAAAAACCTCCCGTTTTTTTGTGAAACAGGAGGCTTTTTATTTATATAAAATTATTTTTGAATACCCCAAATATTCTTTGCGTACTCGTTAATTGCACGGTCAGCGGTAAAGCATCCGGACCGGGCAATATTCACAAGTGAGCACCTGTTGAATTTTTCTCTGTCAAGCCACAGAGTATTTACCCTTTCCTTTGCCCGTCTGTAATCTGCAAAATCCGCAAGAGCCATATAGGGGTCGTGGTGCATAATTGTGCTTCCTATATCGGGAAAACCGCAGTTATTTACAAAATCAATAACCCTGCTTAATTCACCGTTGTTTCTGTAATAATCAATGGGTGAATAGCCGTTGCGTTTAAGGCTTTCCACTTCATCGGCTTTCATACCGAAAATGATAATATTTTCTTCGCCGACTGCATCGTGAATTTCGATATTAGCACCGTCAAGCGTACCCAAAGTAATTGCACCGTTCATCATAAGCTTCATATTACCCGTACCGCTTGCCTCTGTTCCGGCAAGGGAAATTTGCTCGCTGATGTCGGCGGCAGGCATAAGACATTCTGCCATAGTAACATTATAGTCCTCGCAAAATACAACCTTTAATCTGTCCTTAACATCCGGGTCATTGTTGATAATGTCCGCAATTTTGCAAATAAAGCTGATAATTTTCTTAGCCATAAAATATCCGGGGGCGGCTTTTGCACCGAAAATATAGGTGTGTGGAACAAAGTCACCGTTGGGATTATCTTTTATTGCAAGATATTCGGCTATAATATTGAAAGCATTTAAGTGCTGACGCTTATATTCGTGCAATCTCTTAACCTGAACATCAAAGAGTGATGATGTGTCAAGGGATATTCCGGTTTTTTGTTTAACAAGCTTTGCAAAGCGTTCCTTATTTTCTTTTTTGATAGCTTCAAGTTGTTTTAAAACATCCTTGTCATTTTCAAATTCACGGAATTTTTCAAGCTGTGAGCCGTCCTTTATAAAACCGTCACCGATTTTTTCGGTAAGCAGCTTTGTAAGTCCGGGGTTAGCCTGACAAAGCCAGCGCCTGTGGGCAATACCGTTTGTGACATTCTTGAATTTATCGGGAGTGAGAACATAAAAATCGCGGAAAACTGTGTCTTTTAAAATCTGACTGTGGAGTGCGGAAACACCGTTTACACTGTGACCTGCGGCAACACAAAGGTTTGCCATCCTTACAACACCGTTGCTGATAACTGCCATTCTTTCAACTGTGTCGGCATTACCTGTTGCGTTCCATATAAATGAACGGTAACGGTTGTCAATTTCCTTTACAATCTGGTAAACTCTGGGGAGAAGTCTTTTGAATAATTCCTCGTCCCAACATTCCAAAGCTTCTTTCATAACGGTATGGTTTGTGTAGGCAACCGTTCTTGTGACAATGTCCCATGCCTCATCCCAACC
>JAZUIT010000344.1:0-2167 GCA_045642385.1 Acutalibacteraceae bacterium | reverse complement strand
TAAAATAAATAAAATTCCCTATATGAATACTGTAACAGGTGTTGGCAGAGTTTTTGAAAAGGGCGGTATGCTTATGAAGCTTACCTGTTTTTTACAAAAGCTTGCTTTTAAAAATTCAAGATGCGTGTTTTTTCAAAATTCTCAGAATTTGAAATTATATCAGAGCTTGAAAATTATAGGTAATGAAAATTACTGTCTGTTGCCCGGCTCCGGTGTAAATCTCGTTAAGTATCCTTATGAGCCTTATCCGGAGGATGAGGGAAAAACAAGGTTCGTATTTGTTTCAAGACTCAGGAAAGATAAAGGCTTTGATGAGTTCTTTGAGGCAATTAAACAAGTTACAGCTAAAACCGATAAAGCAGAATTTCATGTTATCGGCTGGTTTGAGGATGACGAATATAAGGCTAAAATCGAGTATATGCAGGAAAATTATCCGGTAATTTTCCACGGTACACTTTCCCAGGAGGAAGTTCATCAGGTCGTTGCTCAGTGTCATTGCCTGGTTCATCCTTCATATCACGAGGGTATGGCAAATGTGGTTCTTGAAGCTTCTGCGGCAGGCAGACCTTGTATGGCTTCAAATATTCACGGCTGTCTTGAATCCATTGAGGAAGGCAAAACCGGTTTTCTCTTTGAACCGAGAAGTGCCGATGCTATAACCGATGCTTTGTTTATGTTCCTTGATATACCTACCGAAAAGCGTATTGAGCTTGGTAAAAATGCAAGGGCAAAAATGGAGAAAGAATTTGACCGTAACATTGTTGTGGGTCATTATATGACGCGTATTAATAAAATTTTAAATAAATGAGTTGATAAAATGAGCTTGTACAACAACATAATTGAAGGTAAAGAAAAAATATCTCTTGTAGGATTAGGTTATGTGGGTATGCCTATTGCTGTTTCATTTTCAAAGCATATAAATGTTATCGGCTTTGATATTAACAGTAAAAAAATTGAACTTTATAAAAGCGGAATTGACCCTACAAATGAAGTGGGAAATGAAGCTATTTCAGCCTGTAAGGTTGATTTTACAAGTGATGAAACAAGATTAAAGGAAGCAAAATTTCATATTGTTGCCGTTCCCACACCCGTAAATCCCGATCATACCCCTGATTTGCGTCCTGTTGTGGGTGCAAGTGAGGTTCTCGGCAGAAATCTTACAAAAGGTTCAATAGTTGTCTATGAGTCAACAGTTTATCCCGGTGTTACTGAGGATATCTGTGTTCCTGTTCTTGAAAAGCAGTCCGGACTTAAATGCGGTGTTGATTTTAAGGTGGGTTATTCTCCCGAAAGAATTAACCCCGGCGATAAAACTCACAGACTTGAAAATATTGTGAAAATTGTGTCAGGTATGGACGAAGAAACTCTTGATACCGTAGCTAAGGTTTATGAGATTGTTGTTAAAGCCGGTGTTCACCGGGCTGAAAGCATTAAGGTTGCGGAAGCGGCAAAGGTTATCGAAAACAGTCAGCGTGATATTAATATTGCTTTTATGAACGAGCTGTCAATTATTTTTAATAAATTGGGCATTGATACCAAAGCTGTGCTTGAAGCCGCAGGTACTAAGTGGAATTTTCTTAAATTTTCTCCCGGACTTGTGGGCGGACACTGTATCGGTGTTGACCCCTACTATCTAACATATAAGGCTGAAGAGCTGGGTTATCATTCTCAGATTATCCTGTCCGGCAGACGCATAAACGACGATATGGGCAAATATGTGGTTGAATGTCTTGTTAAAAAAATGATTTCCGCAAATATTCCCGTAAAAAATGCGAATGTTGCCGTGCTGGGACTTACATTTAAGGAAAATTGTCCCGACACAAGAAATACCAAAGTAATTGATATTATTAACGAGCTTAAAGAGTATTCAATTTATCCTGCGATTTCCGACTATGTTGCGGATGCCGATGAAGCTAAAAGAGAATACGGCGTTGAATTTACCGATTTTGATGATATCAACAATGTGGATGTTGTAATTTTGGCAGTAGGTCACGAGGATTATAAAAATCTCACCCCGGAAAAGTTGTCCGCATTGTACAGAAATAAAGAAAAAATACTTTTCGATATAAAAGGAGTACTTGACAGAAAAGCATTTGAAGATGCCGGATATATTTACTGGCGTTTGTAATTCGGAGGTCTGTATGGGTTATAAAGATTTAAAATTTCC
>JAZUIT010000343.1:0-6971 GCA_045642385.1 Acutalibacteraceae bacterium | reverse complement strand
ATTGTTTTATTAAGGTTACCTATAATATTTTACTATGACATTTTGCTTTGCAAAATGCACCACAACTCCTAATTCCTCACTAAAATTGTTATTTCAGCTCGTTAAGCTTTTTCGCAATATCTATGGCGTGTTCAACGGAATTGTCAGCAATAAAGGTCAATTCCGGGGACTTCCTCAGATGAAGCCTTGAACCGATTTCACGGCGAACATAACCTGCGGCACTGTTCAAACCCTTAACCGATTCTTTGGCAACATCAATGCCCTCCATAGCACTGATATACACCTTACCGTAAGACAAGTCGTTACTGACTTTAACATTAACAACCGTTAGCATACCTTTAATACGGGGGTCCTTTAATTCACGAATAATAGCCGTAATTTCTCTTTTGATATCTTCGGCAGTTCTGTCTATTCTATAACCCGGCATAATACCACCTTAATCTTCTCTGTATTCTTCGATTATAAATGCTTCAAAGACATCACCGATTTTAATATCGTTGAATTTTTCAAGAGTGATACCGCATTCAAAGCCCTGAACAACTTCTTTTGCGTCATCCTTAAATCTCTTTAATGAAGCAATTTTGTCCTCCGCAATAACTATACCGTCACGGACAACACGGATTTCCGAATTTCTTGTAACCTTACCGTCAGTAATATAACAGCCTGCAACATTACCGACAGAGGAAATTTTAATGACATTTCTGACCTCAATCTGTCCCTGAATAACCTCACGGGACTTGGGAGCCAGCATACCCTTGATAGCGGCTTCTATTTCCTCAATACAATCGTAGATAATTCTGTACATCTTCATTTCAACGCCGTCACGCTCCGCATTCTGAGCGGCAACCGGGTCGGGACGAACATTGAAGCCTACTATAATAGCATTTGAAGCGTGTGCAAGCATAACATCGGATTCACTGACGGCACCGACACCGCTATGGATAACCTTAACCTTAACCTCGTCATTTGAAAGCTTTTCAAGGTTTTGTTTAACTGCTTCCGCTGAGCCCTGAACATCGGCTTTTACAACGATATTCAATTCTTTCAACTCGCCCTCCTGAAGTGAGTCAAACAGGTTGTCAAGTGTAACCTTACGGAAATTCTTGAATTGTTCATCCTTAATCTGCTGTTTACGCTGTTCAACCAAATCTCTTGCGAGTTTTTCATCATTAACGGCATTGAAAATATCGCCTGCCTGAGGAACTTCCGTAAGACCTGTAATCTCAACGGGAACGGAAGGACCTGCACTGCGTACCTTTTTGCCCTTGTAGTCGGTCATAACTCTTACTCTGCCGACAGATGTACCGGCAACAATCAAATCACCGGAATTAAGAGTACCGTTCTGAACAAGTAAGGTTGCAACGGAGCCGCGACCTTTATCAAGTCTTGCTTCAATAACAACACCCTTTGCGGCACGGTTGGGATTAGCTTTAAGCTCGCTTACCTCGGCAACAAGCAAAATTGCGTCAAGAAGCTTGTCGATACCCTCCTGAGTTTTTGCGGAAACGGGAACACAGATTGTGTCGCCGCCCCATTCTTCGGGTAAAAGCTCGTATTCTGTGAGCTGTTGTAAAATTCTGTTGGGGTCTGCACCCTCTTTATCCATTTTGTTTATGGCAACAATTATTGTAACACCTGCGGATTTTGCGTGATTGATAGCTTCAATAGTCTGGGGCATAATACCGTCATCTGCGGCAACAACCAAAACAGCGATATCCGTAGCCATAGCACCTCTGGCACGCATAGCGGTAAATGCAGCGTGACCGGGAGTGTCGAGGAATGTTATTTGTTCACCGTTACAGGTTACACGGTAGGCGCCGATGTGCTGTGTAATACCGCCCGCCTCCGTTGAAGTAACGGATGTATTTCTGATGGCATCAAGCAATGAGGTTTTACCGTGGTCAACGTGACCCATTACAACTACGACGGGACTTCTGGGTTCAAGGTCCTCGGGCTTATCCTCGCTGTCATCAATAATTCTTTCTTCTATTGTAACGACAATTTCCTTTTCAACCTTAATACCCAATTCTTCTGCAACAATTGAAGCGGTATCAAAGTCAATAGTCTGATTTACGGTTGCCATTACGCCTAATTTGAATAATGCGGCAACAACCTCGGTTGCGGTTCTCTTCATCAAAGCTGCCAACTCGGATACAACAATCTCATCAGGTACTTTAATAACAAGCTGGGGTCTTTTTGCTCTTTCGGCTTCAATTCTCTTGAGCTTTTCGGCTTCCGTTTCCTTACGGTGAGAACGCATACCCTGCTTGCGGTACTGCTGTGATTTCTGTTTTATTTTCTGCTTTCTTGCCATTGTTTCGTTCTGGTGTGAATGATTGGAGCTTGCAAGTGTGTCATATCTCTCATTGTACTTGTCAAGGTCAACATCATTTGAACGGGTGTCAATGGTTCTGACTTCGCCCTTCGTTCTTGCCTGAGGAACGGAATTGGCTGAATTTTCTTTCTTTTTCTTTTCACGGGCAGCCTGTTTTTCGGCGGCTCTTCTTGAAATTTCGTTATCAATGCGTTCGGGCTTTTTGGAAACGGGTTTCTTTTCTTTCTTATCGCCGTCTTTTTTGGCATCCTTTTTCACTTCGGCTTTCTTGTCGGAAGCTTTCTTTTCAGCCGGTTTCTTTTCCGTCTTTTTATCTTCGTCGGTTTTCTTTTCGGTAGTCTTCTTCTCGGCAGTTTTCTTAACGGCTTTCCTGGGCTTTTCTTCCTTCGCTTTATCTTCTTTTTCGGAGGCAAGGGCAAAGTAACTGTCAAAGTTTTGAACGCTGTTGCCGGCAGTCACCTTTTCATAAATAATTTCAAGCTCTTTTTCCGTGAGAACGGAGGAGTGCTTCTTGGGCTCCTCGGAATAGGCTTGTATAAGCCCAATTATATCCTTGTTTGGTATACCGAAATCCTTGGCAACCTCGCTGATTTTACATTTAATAACCATAAACTTACTCCTTTCTTAATGTACCGTCAATAAGCTTTGCAAATCCTGCATCATTGACGGTAAGCACACCTGACGCAGTGCCGATTGCCGATTTTATATCGGACATGGAGTAAACCGTGTCGGCAATCTTAATATTTGTCATATTATGAAATTCTTTTTTTAATCTGTCGGAAGCATCGCAACACAGAATACAAAGTGCCGCCCTGTTTTTCCTGACAGCTTCCTTTGAAGCATCGTGACCTACACCTAATTTTCCCGCCTTGAAGCAAAGACCGAGAGTGTTCAGAAATTTATCATTCATATCAAGAAAACTCACTCTCCAATTCGCTGTAAACTTCATCGGGGATTTTACCTTTAAAGGCATATTCTAATCTTCTGCGTTTTTTTGCGGTGTTGAAGCAGTCTTTATTTTTACAGATATATGCTCCTCTGCCGTCAAGCTTTCCGGTTACATCAACTTTCAATGAACCGTCTTTCAGCTTTACAATGCGTAAAAGAGTATTTTTATCATAGCTTTTCATACATCCCACACATCTTCTCTGAGGGAGCTTTTTTTCCGTCAAAATAAAAACCTCCGTAAATTATTCTTCGGTCGCTTCATAGAAACCGCTTTCGGGTTTAATATCAATTTTCCAGCCTGTAAGTCTTACGGCAAGTCTTGCATTCTGTCCTTTGTTGCCGATAGCAAGTGACAACTGGTTATCCGGAACCGTTACGCTGCAAGTGTGTTCTTCGTCGGAAATAATTTCAACATCAATAACATCTGACGGAGCAAGTGAAGCGGCAACAAATTCCGCCGGGTCTTCCGAATATTTAACAATTTCAATTTTTTCACCGCAGAGCAAATCAACGATTTTACCTACTCTTGCACCCTTGGGACCTATGCAGGAGCCCACAGCGTCAACATTTTCATCCTTACTGTAAACGGCAATTTTACATCTTGAACCTGCTTCACGGGAAACGGACATAATTTCCACGGTGCCGTCGCTGATTTCGGGAACCTCAGTTTCAAAAAGTCTTTTAACAAGACCGGGATGTGTTCTGGAAATAGTTGTTCTGGGAAGCTTGCCTTCATTTTCCTTAACATCAACGATAAATACCTTGATAAGGTCACCCTCTTTAAATTCTTCACCGGGAATTTGTTCACTCTTGGGAAGAACTATTGTAGCCTTACCGATTTCAAGTATTGCGTTGCCTGTTGTATTATCAATCATCTGAACCTTAGCAGTAACAAGCTCCTGCTTACGGCTCTGAAATTCTTCTATCATCTGACCGCGCTCGGCATCTCTGATACCCTGTCTTAAAACGTGCTTACCTTTTTCGGCGGCAATTCTGCTGATTTCCTTTGTTTCAAGCGGAATTTCAATTATGTCGCCTGCAACCGCACCGGGTTTGTATTTCTGAGCATTTTCAACAAGTATGTCTGTATCGTAATCACTGATTTCCGAAACAACATCCTTTCTTACATAAACACGCATATCCTTTTTCTGCAAATCAATGTCGCAGAAAACAATGTCCTTGTTACCGTAATCACGCTTAACCGCAGTTACGATGGCACGCTGAATACCCTCGCAAAGGCTTTCAGCCGAAATTCCTTTTTCCTTTTCAAGAAGCTTAATTGCCTCAAAAAATTCCTTATTCATTTTCGCTAATTCCTCCAAAATCATTCAGCTTTATAGTCGCTGTTTCTTTTTTATTAATTACCATACCCTGTGAATCTTTAAGCCTTAAAACAAATGAGCCGCCGTCATAGCTTTCCAATGTACCTGTAAATTCACGCTGATTTTCAACGGGGCGGATAAGCTTTACATAAATTTCTTTGCCCAAACATGCCTCAAAGTGAATATCCAAAGATAATTCCCTTTCAATTCCCGGAGAGCAAACCTCCAAACAATAGCTTTGCTCAATGGGGTCATATTCGTCCAGCGGTTTATCGAGAGCATGGCTCATATCCACACAGTCATTTATCGAGATAACTTCGCCCTCCTTGTCAATATAAACACGGAGATACCAGTCGGCGCCTTCCTTTACAAATCTTACATCCCACAGCAAATAGCCCAAATCCTTTGCAATGGGTTCGGCAATATCCCATACCTTTGCCGCTACACCGTTTCTACCTTTTGGTGCCATAAAATCCCCCTTACATTAAACAAAAGAGCGGGTCAAAACCCACTCTCAAATTCCTCATATATTCTTACTGTCAATATTATATCACAATGTTTGGCAAAATGCAAGTGTTTTTATAGATTTTTTACCCAACAAGTATTTTTGCTTCCGGATAAACTTTTTCTGCCGTGCTTTTTTGCTTTTGCGACAAAGCGAGTGCAAAGGACAACGGACCTATTCTGCCTATGAACATCGTAAACATAGTGCAAATTTTTGCAAAGACTGTCATTTTGGCGGTAACACCTGCGGTAAGTCCCACCGTTGCAAAGGCTGATGAAGCTTCAAATACAGCATTTATTCTCGAAACACCGGGCGTTGTAAGAATAAGTATCCACGATAAAATAAACACGGTAACAAATCCGAGAGTAAGAATTGAAACGGCGTTGTTTATGGTTTGCCGTTGTATTCTTCTGTTGAATATAAGCTCTTCATCTCTGTTTCTTATTGCGGATATTGCTGTTGCCGCAATAATTGCAATTGTGGTGGTTTTAAGACCTCCGGCGGTGGAGGAGGGTGACCCGCCGATAAGCATAAGGATCACCATAATAACCTTAGTGCCGGCATCCAGCGAGTCCATATCAACAGATGCATAACCGGCAGTTCTGGCAGATACGGACTGGAAAAAAGAAGCGGTAATTTTTTCACCCAAGGTCATATTACCTATGGTAGATAAATTTGAAAACTCAGCGCAGAAAAAGTATAACGCTCCTAAAACAATCAATGCTCCGGAAATTGCAAGTACAAGCTTTGTATGTAAAGACAGCTTTTTGCTTTTCTTGTAATTCAAAACATCATAGTAAACAATAAAGCCCAAGCCGCCCAAAACAATAAGTGCCATAACGGTTATCATAACAACGGGTTCACCGTTATAATTTACCAGAGAACCGAATTTCTGTTCCATACCCAAAACATCAAAGCCGGCATTACAAAAGGACGAAACCGCCGTAAAAACGGAAATCCAAACGCCGAGCAATTTATATTTAGGCACAAAATATGTCATTAGTATAACAGCACCCAAAGCCTGAATTACGGCGGAAATTATTATGGTAACTTTTAAAATTTCTTTGATTTTTCCCAAGCTGTTGGAGGCTGTACTTACCTGAGCAAGTCTTAAAGAACGAAGCCCCATTTTACGGCTGAATATCATAATAAAGAATGTGGCGAGTGTACCCGTACCCAAGCCCCCAATCTCGATAAGGCACATCAGTACAAACTGACCGAAATATGTTAAATCCGTAAAAGGGTCAACAACCGTCAACCCCGTAACGCAGGTAGCGGAGGTGGCAGTAAAGCTTGCGGATAAAAACGAAAGATGTTCACCCCGTGAGGCTATGGGCAGACACAACAAAACACTTCCCAGCAAAATTACACACAGGAAGCTCAAAACAATTATTCTGACAGGTGACATAAACCACTGTAATTTTTTTGCGTTATTAATTTTCATATCAAATCTCACTTTTAAAATATATGTATATAATAACATAAATTCTATTTTTTAACAAGAGGAGATTTTTTTAGTGAGGAGCTTTTTTTTAGTGAGGAGTGAGGAGTGAGGAGGTAGGAGTTAAGGGTGGGTTCCACCCACACCCCGTTTTTTAATGAATAAGTAATAGTGAATAGTGAATAATTGAGGGTGGGTTCCACCCACACCCGTTATTAATGAATAAGTAATAGTGAATAGTGAATAATTGAGGGTGGGTTTCACCCACACCCCGTTTTTTAATGAATAAGTAATAATGAATAGTGAATAATTGACGGTGGGTTTCACCCACACCCGATTTTAATTAATAAGTAATAATGAATAGTGAATAATTGACGGTGGGTTCCACCCACACCCGTTGTTAATGAATAAGTAATAGTG
>JAZUIT010000342.1:0-6317 GCA_045642385.1 Acutalibacteraceae bacterium | reverse complement strand
CGTATTTTCTTTTTAAAAACTGAGCATTCCATGTGTGGTCAAAATGTCCGTGAGTTAAAAATATCCATTTTATCTGAAATTTGTTTTGGCGAATCTATCTGTCAACTTGATGTGTAATTTTTTGATTTCCGGTGTCAATCAGCAAATCGCCGTTTTTACCGCGCAACACATATATAAGCGGTTTGTCGATTGACTTTCCTTTGTAATAAATTATTTTTTTAATTTGCTGCATTTGTGTTTTCACCTTGTATTTACTATATTTTCAATATCTCCGGCATACTGTCTTCTGCTTTTGGTTTATAATTAATTTTACCAAATAATCACTTTTTTTGCAACGGTTTACAAGATGAAATCATTTTATTTTTTCTGATATCCGAGATTGAATTTTTATTTTCGGCTTATTATGGTTTATAATATTCAAATGAAATTTTTATTTAGAAAGTATGGAAAGGAATTGTTGAAATATGTCTGTTATTAAAAAAGTAATAGGTTCGCTTGAAATCGGTAAAAAGCAAAAAATGTCTAATGTTTTTATGCTTATTGCTATATTGTCAGTTGTTTCTCTTTTAATTAGTAATGTTGTGGCAAACAAGAGTATTGACCTTTTCGGATGGACGGTTTTCGGACAAAAATTAAGTATTGCCGCATCCTTTGTTGTTTTTCCTTTTACATATATTGCATCCGATATTTTTTCCGAAGTATACGGGTATTCGTGGAGCAGAAAAATAAGTTGGATAGCGTTATTTTCAAATGTCTTTATGATTCTTTGTTTCAAGATTGTTGCTGCTATGCCTGGCATTGATTCAACTACTTCAGAAGCATTTTCGATTGTCTGCGATTCGACACCGGGTATTGTTTTTGCATCACTTACCGCATTTATGGTAGGTGACTTATTCAATGATTTAGTTTTTGCAAAAATGAAAGCCAATGATTCTACCGGCAAAGTATCGGCTTTTGCTTTTCGGAGTATATTGTCGTCTTTTTGCGGTGAAATAGTTGATTGCTTGGTTTTTCTTCCTCTTCTTTACCTCTTTATTCACGGTTACGGTACTATTATTACAAGTGTATTTCAACTTTTGATAATTATTTTAATTCAGGCATTGTTAAAAACTCTTGTTGAGCTGATTCTTTGTCCTCTGTCTGTTTTCATTATAAATAAAATAAAAGCTTATGAAGAAAAAGTAAATTGCCCCTGAACATAATTTCACTCCAAAAATCCGAAAAATTCTTTCCGTAATATCTTATCGGAATGTGTAATTTGTCCGGAATTACCCTATATAAAAATACGAAACAAAAATCCTACCACCTTCGTGATAGGATTTTTTAGCATTTCCTACTTAGTCCGAGCCAACCCACCGGTCAGAGACACAGCCGTACAGTTCGCACTATTTCCGGTTTTTTTCTGTTCAAAGCCATAATATTTACAGACCGTCATATAATTTCCAATTATTCAATTTTAAGTCTTAAATATTAGTTATTCATTAAAAAATTCTATCATTTTGTTTTTATACCATTCTTTGTTTTTAGTAAACATGAAAAACTACCGATTACAGTTAAACAAATTATTCCCCGGAGTTTTCCATATCAATCACTTTTCTGAACTGCGTTTCGTACAATTCACGGTAAATTCCGTTTTGCGACAGCAGTTCTTCATGCGTACCCTCTTCGGCAATTTTTCCGTCGGAAACAACAAGAATTTTATCCGCTTTCAAAATTGTTGTCAGTCTGTGTGCAATAACAATACTTGTTCGGGTTTTCATAATATTATCAAGTGCGTCCTGAATAGCATTTTCGGATATTGAGTCAAGTGAAGAGGTAGCTTCATCAAGTATCAGTATTTTCGGGTCTTTAAGCATTACACGGGCGATTGAAACTCTCTGCTTTTCTCCTCCCGAAAGCTTCAATCCACGATTTCCAACCATTGTTAAGTACCCGTCAGGCTGATTTACAATAAAATCATGTATGTTTGCAATTTTACAGGCATTCTCAATTTCTTCCTGCGTAGCATCTGATTTTGCATATTTAAGATTATCAATAATTGTTCCGTTAAAAAGATATGTCTCCTGCGAAACAAGTCCAATCTGATTGCGCAGATATTCCAAATCTATTTGGCGAACATCATCTTCACCTATGGAAATACTGCCGTCTGTCACATCATAAAGACGCGGAATCAGATTAACTATCGTAGACTTACCTGAGCCCGACGGTCCGACAACAGCATACATTTTCCCCGGAGGTACGGTGAAGTTGATATCGTTCAGAAGTGGTTTCTCCGAACTGTAAGAAAATGATACGTGCTTAAAAGCAACAGGATTCACCGAAAAATCAGGTTTTTTGCCGTTTTCGGGGGAACGAATTGTAGCAGTTCTGTCAAAATAATCAAATATGCGGGAAAACAATGCCAGAGAACGGGTAAATTCCACACTTATATTTGTAAGGTCTTCAACAGGTCGATAAAGTCTGTTTACCAATGCAACAACAGCGGTTATTGTACCAATGGAAACAGCCGTACCTGTGCCCGCACCCAGTACAATCAGCATACCGCCTACAAAATAAATGAGCAGCGGACCTAACTCTGAAAAAATACCGATTGCCACTCTAAACCATGAATTACTGCGTTCTTCCTTAATATTAACCATTGAAAGTTTTTCGTTTATGCTTTTAAAGCGGTTATATTCCTCTTTTTCTCTTGTAAAAAGCTTAACTAACAATGAACCTGAAACAGACAGGGTTTCATTGATAAGCTGATTCATATCATCTGTATATTTGTGACTTTTTCTGATAAGCGCCCAACGCTTTTTCCCTACCAGCTTTGTGGGCAGTATCAAAACAGGCACAATTACTATACTGACCAGTGCCAGCTGCCAATTCAATGAAAAGAGCGCAACTAATGTAGTCATTACAATGATAATATTGCGTGCAATAGATGACAGCGTTCTGGAAATAACTATCGAAACATCTGAAATGTCATTATCCATACGGGTAAATATTTCGCCCTGTTTTTCGTTTGTGAAAAATGCGTGGGGCATGTGCTGCAAATGGTCATACATTTGATTACGCAAATCAAACACTATTCGCTGCGAAATCCATGCGTTTATGTAGCATTCCGCAACACTTATCAGTCGTGAAGCTGACAATGTAACAAAAGCAAGCACCAGCAAAATAACAAGCAAACGCATATTACCGTTTGTCAATGCATCATCTACTATTCTGCCCGTAATAATTGATGGTGCCAATCCTATAACAGCTGAAATAATTATCATTATCAGTCCCAAAAGGAATTGCGGTATATAAGGTTTAAGATACGAAAAAATACGAGCCAAAAGATTTTTTGATATTTTCGGTTTGTTTTTCTTTTCTTCTTCGGTGAGATGTCCTCTCGGTCCTCTCATGCCCGAACGTTGTGCGGCCATTTTTCAACCTCCCATTCAAACTCAGTCAACACGGCAGACATCAACAAGCCTGTATCCGTTCAACACCAGAGTGTCGGTTTCGCCATATCGGTAGCGGTCAACAAGACAGATTTTCCATATTCCGTTTTCCTTAGGAATAAATCTGTCAGACACAATCATATAATCATCAAAAAGAAGGTCCTGTTCCATTTCAGATTCTTCTTCCGCCGTGCAGATTGTTTGAGTAATATTCCCGTTTATGTTGATGTACCGATATTCTTTGTATTTATCAAAACAATGCAGACGGCGAACAGACTGATAATTGACCGTTTTATGGTCGGAAAGATAGATTTTTCCGCCTGTTATTTCGTATTTATCAAGAACGGAGCCGTCATCGGTAATTATAATTATCCAACCTGATGCAGGAGCTTTTTCCCAATCAGGTGCTTTTATTCCTACATTATTCATTAGCTTCTTTCGCCTCACAGTACCAGCGTTTCATTGTCGCAATTTCAATATCCCTATTATATTTTCGTTTCATCACCTGAAACAGCATATCCAAATCCGCGTCTGAAACAGATTCATTCTGTTTGATATCATTGAGCGCAAGCATATACACCTTGTGCCGCATCATTTCTTCCTGAACATTCCGTATAAACTCAGCATAGCGCAGAAGCTGTCTGTCCGATAGGCGGCGGTTTTTGTAAAACTCGTCTGCATGTACGCTCTGAGCACATCGAATTTCGGTTTCGGACGCAGGAAAAACTTTCAATTCGCCGTATCCCTTCTCATTTCCGTATCCGATAAAACTGCCGTTTAGCTTTGAAATATCAACAGGCTGTCCGTCTGCACTTTCTATACGCAGAATACTTCCTGCGGAAATGATTTTCAGCACGGAATCACTCATACAGTAATTCCGGTCAATCGGAAAAGTAACGCCCTGACTCATATAGCAGTCAACAACATTCAACCTGCAAGAAAAGCCTGACACACCGATTACCGCCTGTTCAAAAATTTTACGGTTACTTTCGTTTAATCCCGCGTCATTAAATAACACTGCATCGGAAGCAAGCATAACATCAAAGCATCGCACAGCCTGCTCTGTCTTATTTTCATCAATTTCTAAATTCTGAACATTGATTACGGCTTCTCCGTACCCTTCGCCGGTATAGAAACCGAGAGCCACAATCGGATTTGATGAAATCAGAGAATAAATTCTGCGTATCTGTGCATCGGTACCTTCAAAAAAACCTTTAAATACTTGACCTTCCCGAATTGCCACTCTTCGCCTTTTCTGACCGCACAAATCTTCTTTCTCTGCGGTACACGGATAAATGATTTTTTGCTCAATATCTGTATATTGAATTTCATTTTCCATTGGCTCAGGAATATATTTAATGATTTTTTTGCATATTTCATTGTATTGTTCACCGATATTTGCCAGCCTGTATTCGACTATATTTTTATTGTTTTTCCGCTGAAACATACAACTCGGTGACGACAGACATCTTTTTCCGTCAACGCAAATATAAGCATTACTGCATTTCGGTAAGCCTTCCGCAACAAATTCCCGCCACTGATCTCCGAGCTTGTCACGAAGCCATTGATAAACAACATAACCTGATATTTTGCTGTCCGATTTGGCTCCGTTATTATACGGCATATAAGCACAAAGGGGCGACATCAAATCAAGAGAATAATTCAACCGTTTATATTTGACATTCGGGTTGAGCTTTATCCCTGACGGTTGCGTATAATTATCTTCGTTCCACTCCGCATAAATTTCAACTTCGCCTGATACATCGGTTCCGATTACACCGATATGCGTAATCTCCGTCAGTTGTTTGTTAATCTCCTGCCGAAATTCCATTGGCGATGAAATACGGCAAACAAAGGTCAGTCCCTGCCGAAGCACTCTGTTCTTTCCTGTTTCATTCTCAATTATTTCAGTAAAAAGATTCAGCACAAGCTGAGGAAAAAGCGACTTATTGTTTCCTATATCTATTGCAGCGGTCGCAAGTCCGTCATAGTCTTCCAATCTTGCAAATCCGATTTCCACACCGCTCGGAATATTAAAGTAATGACTTAAAAGCTCATAAACCGGAATATACGGAAATCCGAGATGGTCACAGGGAATATCATATTTTAAATTTGTACTTGTTTGAGAATTGTTTTCAAGACAAACTCTGCCTAAAGTTCTGAAAATCAAAACACTCATAGTATTACCTGCCTTTCATGGGGAAAAATGCCTGTGTTTCCAACGCATCATACAATGTGGCATACATTTTCCCATCCGAGCGTACAAGAGGCTTTACAATTTGTTTTTCAAGAGAATCAGTAATATCCTCAAAAATATCCGAGAAGAGGTAATATGCCTTTGAACCCGTACTTCCCGCATTCATAATTCCGACATCAGATATATCAGCCAGCCCCGAAACAACCGAAACAGGCAAATCCGTTTTACGCAGACAGAGCGCACGCTTTTTAAAATCATAATATGAATGCGGCGTTCCTGTAAGCGGAGCATCAAAGCAATAAGGACGCAAAAACAAATGAATACCGTCCTGTGTAACAAATCGGTTTTCTCTGTCATCAATCATCGGAGAATCTGTATGCGCAACGATAAAATCCACCCAGTTGCCGACACGGCCGTTTACATAGTGTTCTTCTTCTTTTGCATATTTTTTTGCATTATCACAACAATCCTCCGCAAGGCTGAAAGCATCAATAAACGGCGTACTTTTTTCAACAAACGCCACGCCTGCACAGGCTGACATACTTGCTTTGTTTTCGTCGGACTGCCATATTACAACATCTTTCATATGCGATATATATTTTTCCAAAAATGTAAATATCACAGAGGCGTTTGAAATAATGTTCAAATCGTCTCCTCCAATATGTACTATTCTGAATTCATGTTCAAAT
>JAZUIT010000341.1:0-12672 GCA_045642385.1 Acutalibacteraceae bacterium | reverse complement strand
CCCTTATGAATACCCACAACCTCGTCATCCTCATTCATAATAAGCTGGTTACCGAAAATTTCGGGATTATTGGGAATGTCCATGGAATTTTCTTCCACATAATCGGAAAACTTCATAGCTTTTTCTACTGTGGGAAAAAGGCACACAATGTGAATTTCCTCCGAAGTACAAAGCTCCATACCGGGGATAACCGTAATGCCGTTTGCTTTGCCGACTTTGACGGCAGCTTCGCAGTTTTTACAGCAGTTATGGTCGGTGAGTGCAATAATATTATACCCGGACAGCGCCGCCATACCCACAATATTGTTGGGGGTCATATCGTCACTGCCGCAGGGGGATAAACAGGAGTGAATATGAAAATCATAATACAGCTTCATGACAATCCTAACTTTCGTGCCATTTCGGCAGTCTTTAATTCAAGCAATTTCGAAACGCCCTTTTCCTGCATTGTAACGCCGTACAGTACATCAGCTTCCTCCATTGTACCACGGCGGTGACTGATAACAATAAACTGGGTATTGTCGGTCATTCTGCGTACATACTGGGCGTAACGGGTAACATTAATATCGTCAAGTGCGGCTTCAACCTCGTCAAAAATACAGAACGGGGCAGGGGTGACTTTTAATATGGAGAACAATAATGCAATAGCTGCAAGTCCCTTTTCACCACCCGATAACAGGTCGATATTCTGAACATTTTTGCCGGGTGGCTGAACCTTAATTTCAATGTTGGATTCGAGTACATCCAAGGGGTTTTCAAGGCTCAATTCAGCCTTACCGCCGTTGAAAAGCTCGACAAAGGTTTCGCTGAAATTTTTACTGATTTTTGCAAACTGCTCCCTGAATTGCTCAGCCATTTTCTGTGTCAGGTCGGAAATAAGTCTGTCAAGCTCGGCACGGGATTTTTCAATGTCGTCAAGCTGACCGCCCATAAACACATATCTTTCGTTGACTTCCTTGTATTCTTCAATTGCGCCTACATTTACTGAGCCTAAGCCGCGGATTTTATTTTTTAATTCGTTTAATCTTGTCTTTGCGGCGGCAAAATCTTCTATAACGATATTCAATTCATCCGCTTCTCTGCGTGTGAGCTGATATTCGTCAAACAGCTTGTTGACGGTGCTATCAAGCTCTTTTTCCATATTTTCCTTGCGTTCCTCCAATCGGGCAAGCTCGCCGCCCAAATTTTCACGGTCGGAGGACAAATCTCTTTCTTCCGTTCGCAAGGTTGCCGCATTTTTGTCAAGCTCATTACGCTTGGTGATAAGTTCCTCAACAGCGGTGGCAGAGTCTTCATTCTGCTTTCTCAGCTCAAAAATTTTGTCCTGTAAATCTGCAATATCCTTTTCGATTTCTTTATTTTTATCGTTGATTTTTGCAATTTCACTGTTAAGTACCGATAGTCTGTTATCGTGACTTTCAAGTCTGAATTTTAACGAAGAAATAATTTCCTGCTTTGCTTCAATATCCTTTTGAATTGAGGTGATTTCAATATTGATTTTTGATTCGTCCTCAAGCATAGCTTCTTTCTTTTTGCTCATGGCTTCGTACTCAATATTTTTCTTTTCAATTTCACCCTGCAAATCGTTTTTCTCGGCGGAAAGTCTGTTGACCTTTTCCTGTACCGAGCTGCATTTATTTTCAAGTGCTGTCATTCTTTCGGAAGCAAGGCGTTTTTCTTCGTTCAATTCCTCTATTGCCGAATTGGCTGTTTCAAGCTGACCGGATACCAGTTGTAAATCACCGTCACGGCGGATAATCTGTTCCTGCAATTTTGCAAGTTCTGCGGATGCACCGCTCAATTCAGCCTGTGCCGCTGAAAGCTCCTGAGATAATTTTTCGTATTTTTCGGAATTTTCGTTGTATTTTCTCTGTAATGCATTGCACTTTGTGAGGAGATTTTCAATCTCAATGGAACGGGTGAGAATACCGGTTGACTGGGCTCTCGAACCACCTGTCATAGAACCGCCGGCATTGATAACCTGTCCGTCAAGGGTAACAATTTTAAAATGATAATTATATTTTTTTGCTATTGTAATAGCCGTGTCAATGTCCTCCGCAACTGCAATTCTGCCTAACAGAGAAACAATAATCTCATAATACTGACTGTCGCAGGAAATTAAATCCGAAGCAATGCTCACAAAGCCGAAGCAGTCGTCAAGGTCTTTTTCCGTGAGTTTTTTACCTTTAATTGCAGAAATCGGTAAAAATGTTGCTCTGCCCGATTTGTTATTTTTAAGGTAATTTATAGCCTTTTTCGCATCGTTTTCCGTGTCGGTAATAATGTGCTGTAACGAAGCACCTAAGGCGGTTTCAATAGCTACCGCATACTTGTCCTCAACATTGATAATCTGTGAAAGCGGGGAGTGGATGCCCGTGAGTGTGCCGCGCTTTTTCTCGCGCATAATGGCTTTAACACTGCCGGAATAACCCTCCATATTTTTTTCAAGCTCGTCGAGGATTTTAATTCGGGAATTTATCCTGTGAATTTCCAGCTCATCTGCATCATTTTGTTCCTTTAAGTCCGTAACTTTCTGAGATTTTGTATTCACCCTCATGGCATAGCCGGCAATTTCATTTTCAAGGGCTTTTCTTCTCTCGTTTTTACTGTCTAAATCTTTTTTGCAGACCTCCATATTTTCACGAAGCTTTGATATTATTTCATCTCGTGAAGTGAGGGTTTCGTCAATGGCTGAAATTCTGTTTACGATTTCCTCAATGGATGAAGTTATGGTGGAAACCTCAACTCTGCCGTCGGCAAGCTCCATTGTAAGGCGGCTTAATTTTTCGGAAAGCTGTGCCGACTGTTCGACAACAGATGCACTTTCTTCACGAAATTCCGCAATACTGTCAGTTGCCTTTGAAAGCTCCTGATATTTTTCTTTTGATTTCTGTACAAGAGCTTCAATTTCCTTTTCGTTTTCGGCTATCTGACTTTCAATATCCTGTTCGCTGTCGGTTGCGGACTGCATATCCGATTTGAAACGGGCTATTGTTTCCAAGTTATGTTCAATAGAATTTCTGTGAACCGCAATTTCACCTTCAAGTCTTGTTGCTTCCTCCTCAACAGTAGAAGATGCACTTCTTATTTCGTCAATTTTATCGGTAATGTTTCGGCTTTCTTCGATGATATTTTCAATTTCGGAAGCAATTTCATCAAGCCTGATTTTTGCATTATTATACTGTTCGGCTGCAATTTTTATTTTGTCTGTCTGCTCGCCCAATTTGCCTCTTATTTTGTCGATATTATGTAACCATATACCGATTTCAAGTTCCTTTTTTTCATCGGCATACACAAGAAATTTCTGTGCTTTTTCACTCTGCGTTTTAAGCGGACCTACACGGGCTTCAAGCTCCGCTAAAATGTCACGAAGCCTCACCATATTTTCCTCAGCCTGTGCTAATTTCCTCGAAGCATCTGCACGGCGGTAACGGTAGTGGGAAATTCCTGCCGCTTCTTCTAACATATCACGGCGGTTATTGGACTTTGAAGAAATCAAATCCGCAACTCTGCCCTGACTTACCATGGAGTAGCCGTCTCTGCCTAACCCTGTATCCATAAACAGCTCATTTATGTCACGAAGCCTTACATTTTCCCCGTTTATAAGGTAATCGCTGTCGCCGGAGCGGTAATATCTTCTTGTAACCTTGACAATATCCTTGTCAATATTTAATTTTCTGTCCTTGTTTTCAAGAATAAGGGAAACCTCGGCAAAACCCAAAGCACGCCTGATATTTGTGCCGCCGAAGATAACATCCTCCATTTTTGAACCTCTGAGGTTCTTAGTGGACTGCTCTCCCAAAACCCAGCGAACCGCATCGGAAATATTACTTTTTCCGCTTCCGTTAGGTCCTACAACGCAGGTGATTCCGTCATTAAAATTCAAAACGGTTTTATCCGGAAAGGATTTAAAGCCCTGCATTTCGAGTGATTTTAAAATCATTTATTTACACACCTTATACTATAAATTGATAAATTTTCCTGTTCTTTAACCTGTATATTATAACCTTTTTTGTATAAAAATTCAATATTACTTTTTTTCTGTCCCGTCATTTTGGAAACCTCGCCATTTGGAACATAAATTATATAATCGCCCTTGTCTTTTAATTGTTCAAGAGCTTTTTCAAGGTAAATTTTACTTTCGCAAAGCTCCCTGAAAGCCGGGTGAAAAATTCCCGCAACAAAGCCGTCTTCTACATTTCCGCCCGAATGAAGACCCAAACGGATAACCTTAATATTATTTTTGTGGAATTTAAGCAATAGCTTTGCACATAAATTTACTGAGCTTTCCAATGTGGGCGGGGTATATATGCCTTTTTTATAAAGCTCTGCCAATTGAGTTTCCTCTAAAACAACGGTGGGATAAATTCTCACGGTTGAAGGGTTTAATTTTATAATTTCATCTGCGGTATAAATGCTTTCATTTTCATCTGCGCCGTAAAGCCCCGTCATCATTTGAAGTCCTAATTCAAATCCCTCTGATACAATCAGGTGTGATGCGTTTCTTATGTCCTGCGCCGTATGTCCGCGGCGGTTTAATTTTAAAACCTCGTCATCCATACTCTGTGCGCCTAATTCAATGGATGTAACGCCGTATTGCTTCAACAAATTCAGAATATCCCTGTCAATGCAATCGGGACGGGTTGAAATTCTTATTCCTTTGAAATATCCTTTTTCCACATAAGGAAAAGCCGCATTTAGGAGAGAAAGCATATAATCTCTGTCAATGGCGGTAAAGCTTCCGCCGAAAAAAGCTATTTCGGAATTTTCGGGTGATGCCTTGGGTAAAGCGATTTCCACCGCATTAATAACATCCTGTACGGTTGTGGGTTTGGTTTTACCGGAAATACTTCTCTGATTGCAAAAACTGCATTGATTCGGGCAACCGCAGTGGGGTACAAATATTGCTACATTTATATGCTTCATATTCCCATCAACTTCAAGGCTTCTTTTGCCGCAGCCTGTTCTGCTGCCTTTTTGCTTTTACCTATACCCTTTCCGACTACATTACCGTTGAGATGAACCTCAACCTCAAACCTTTTATCGTGGTCGGGACCTGACTCACCGGTATGAACATAGTTAAGTTCTTCCCTGGGGTCCTGCTGAACAATTTCCTGCAAAATTGTTTTGTAATCACGGGGTTTTTCGGCGGCGTTTTTGTAGTTTTTCAAAAATCTCAGAACAAATTTTTTAGCTTCTTCAATGCCGCCGTCAAGATAAATTGCCGCAATCAAAGCTTCAAACGCATCGGATAAAATTGAGGGACGCTCGTTTCCGCCGGTTGACATTTCACCCTTGCCCAAGCGGATAAATTCCCCTAAATTAATTTCCTTTGCAAATACAAACAGGGATTTTTCACATACATATTGAGCACGGTATTTTGACAAATCACCCTCGGGACAGTCGGTAAGATTGCTGTAAAAATACTCGGCGGAAATAAATCCCAATACGGAGTCGCCTAAAAACTCCAATCTCTCGTTACACATCTCCGGCACATTGTGTTCGTGTGCGTAAGAAGAATGTGTTAATGCATTTTTGAGAAGATTTTTATCCTTGAAGCTATATTGTATGTCGGCTTCAAGCTTATTAAGTGAAGACACCTTAATTACCTCTTTTTAAATATTTTCAATAATTTCGTTAATAACATTTCCATCGACAAAGGCTTTTGCCTGACGAATGGCATTTTTAAATCCTCTTGCATCGGATGAGCCGTGTGCTTTTATAACCGGTTTTGTAACCCCCAATATGGGAGCACCGCCGAACTCTTTATAATCCATTTTTGTTTTAAATTCACTAAGACCGGATTTAATGAGTAAAGCGGATATCTTTGATATAGTATTTTTCATAAAAATACCCTTGATATTTTTCATCATTGCAAGGGCGGCACCTTCGTACATTTTCAAAAGCATATTACCGGTAAAACCGTCACTTACAATTACATCGGCACCGCCGAAAGGAATTTCCCTGGCTTCAATGTTGCCGATAAAATTATATTTATCCGTTTCAGTCATTAATTTATAGGTTTCAACCTGCAACTCGGTACCTTTGTTTTCCTCTGTACCTATGTTTGCGAGAGCTACCGCCGGTTCTTTTACGGATAAAATTTTATTCATATATATGTTGCCCATAACACCGAACTGCTCCAAAAATTCGGGCTTGCAATCAGTATTTGCACCTATATCAAGGAGCATAAACGGGTTTTTGGTGGAGGGCATAACGGATGCCAAAGCACCTCTTTTTATACCCTTAATTCTCTTTGTAATAAATGTTGCACCTACAACCAAAGCACCTGTACTGCCGGCACTTACAAAGGCATCACCTTTGCCCTCGTTGAGCGCTTTAAGACCCATAGCCATGGTGGTGTCGGAATTGGATTTTAAAATGGTGGTGGGGTCATATTCCATAAGGAAAATTTTATCAACATTTTCAATCTCCATACGGTTTAAGGAAATTGAATTTTCCTCGGCACATTTTTTAATTTTTTCCTCAGAACCTATCAAAAGTATATCAACATCAAGTTCTTCAACAGCCAAAGCAGAGCCCTTTAAAATTTCAAGGGGTGCGTTATCACCGCCGAATGCGTCAACAATAATTCTCATATTTCCAATTCCTTTCCGATTAATTCTGCCATATCTTTAAGTCCTCTGTCTGCGAGGGCTTCGTATCTTAATTTTTTGTCACGGATTTTTTCGGGTAATGGCGGTAAAATTCCGAAATTTGCACCCATTGGCTGAAAATCCTTTACGGTTTCATCGCTTATATATTTTGACAATGCACCTGTCATAGAAGTTTCCGGCAAAACCAATGAGGGTAAATTTTGCAGATGTCTTACCGCATTTACGGCGGCTATTATACCGGAGGATGCGGATTCCATATAACCCTCAACTCCTGTTATTTGCCCTGCAAAAAACAGATTCGGACGCTTGCGAAAGCTGAAATCCTCATTCAAAAGCTTGGGTGAATTTATAAATGTGTTGCGGTGCATAACTCCGTAACGGACAAATTCCGCATTTTTAAGTGCCGGGATATATGAAAAAACTCTTTTTTGTTCGGAAAATTTCAGATTTGTCTGAAATCCCACAAGATTAAGTAATGTACCGTCTTTGTTTTCTTTTCTCAATTGCAAATTTGCCCATGGTCTGTGACCTGTGGAGGGGTCTTTTAACCCAACGGGACGCAAAGGACCGTAACGCATTGTGTCTGCGCCTCTCGCCGCCATAGCTTCAATGGGCATACAACCCTCGTACACATCCTCACGCACATCAAAGGAATGAAGCTCGGCACTTTCGGCATTGATTATTGCATCATAAAATGCTTCGTATTCCTCCTTGTTCATGGGGCAGTTTATATAATCGCTTTCGCCGCCACGGTCATATCTTGACTGGGTGAAAGCTCTGGTCATATCAACGCTTTCGGCGGTGATAATGGGGGCGGCGGCATCAAAAAAGCTTAAATTTCCGCCGCAAAGCTTTTTTATGCTTTCGGATAAGCTGTCCGAGGCGAGGGGACCGGCGGCAACGATAACCGTTGCATCTTCGGGAATTTCAGTTACCTCTTCATTTATAACCGTGATGTTTTTGTTTGTTTTTATTTTTTCGGTGACGGCGGCGGAAAATAAATCCCTGTCAACTGCCAACGCTCCGCCGGCAGGCACAGCGGTTTTATCCGCACATTCCATACATAATGAGCCGAAAAGCCGCATTTCTTCCTTTAACATTCCGGCGGCTGAGCCTTTACGCAAGGCTTTCAGAGAATTGGAGCATACCAATTCGGCAAAATTTTCGGAGTGATGGGCAGGGGAAAATTTTTTAGGCTTCATTTCATATAAATCAACCTGAGTGAAACGGGAGGCGTACCATGCCGCCTCAACTCCTGCAAGTCCCGCACCGATAACCGTAATTTTATTCTTCATTTGAAGAAGCCTTCTTCTTTCTTTCGGTTTTCTTTTCAAATCCGCAGTTTTCGTCAAGGCACACGGTTATACCGCCCTTGCGTTTGAAAAGTGATTTTCCGCACTTGGGACATTTTTCGTCAGTGGGTTTATCCCATGTCATAAAGTTACAGTCCGGCCAACCCTCACAACCGTAGAAGGTATAACCTTTTTTTGACTTTTTCTCGATAACCTTTTTGCCGCAGACGGGGCAGTTAGCATCCGTTTTTGCAACAAGGGGCTTTGTGAATTTACATTCAGGATAACCGGGACATGCAAGGAATTTACCGAAGCGACCGGATTTTACAACCATCATTCTGCCGCATTTTTCGCAGGGAATGTCGGTCTGGTCTTCCTGAAGCTTGATTTTAACATCCTTCATTTCTTCCTTGACCTTTTGGAGCTTAACTTCAAAATCATCATAGAAATCGTGAAGCACCTGAACATAATCCGCTTTGCCCTCGTCAATGGAGTCTAAGGAGTCTTCCATTTGTGCGGTAAACTTTGTGCTTACTATCTTCGGGAATTTATCGGACAAAAGAGAGGTTATGGCACAGCCTAATTCTGTGGGGCAAAGTTGTTTTGCGGCTCGTTTTACATACTCTCTTTTGATAATTGTTGTGATAATTGTGGCATAGGTAGACGGTCTGCCTACGCCGTTTTCTTCCAATGTTTTAATGAGCGAGGCTTCCGTATAACGGGCAGGAGGTTGAGTAAAATGCTGGTTGTTTACAAGCTCTTTCAATTTAACCTTATCGTCAACTGCCAATTCGGGAAGCATTGAATCTTTCTTTTCGTCTGCTGCATCCTGATAAATAAGGGTATAACCGTCAAATTTTATTGAATAACCGGAGGCTGAGAAAAGGCAGAATTTGCCGTTAGCACGGTCTTCTTCCTTAGCACCCTCGATTGTGGCAGAAACTGTGTTGTGAACGCAGGAAGCCATTAAACTTGCCATAAAGCGCTTCCAGATAAGATTATATAATTTGTACTGGTCAGAAGAAAGTGAGTCTTTTATGCTGTCGGGGGTAAGGGACGGAGTTGTGGGGCGGATAGCTTCGTGTCCGTCCTGAGCATTACCCTTTGATTTATAATATCGGGGCTTTTCGGGAAGATACTGTTCGCCGTATGCCGTACGGATAAAATCATTTGCGGCGGCTCTTGCTTCCTCGGAAATTCTCAGGGAGTCTGTTCTCATATATGTGATAAGACCCATTGTGCCTAAATCCTTAATGTCCACACCTTCATAAAGCTCCTGAGCGCATCTCATTGTGCGTTGAGCCTGAAATCCCAAACGGCGTGAAGCATCCTGTTGAAGTGTGGAGGTGTTAAACGGCGGAGCCGGATTTTTCTTTTTTGTACCTTTTTTAAGTGCTTTTACAGAATATGCCGCACCGTCAAGCCTTGCTAAATATTCCTCGGACTGCTCTTTGGATTTGATTTTTACATTACCTGTTTCGTCACCTGTAAACGAAGCATTGAAAACTTTTTTGCAGGGTGCGGTAAATTTTGCATCAAGTGTCCAGTATTCTTCGGGAACAAAGGCATTTATTTCATTTTCACGGTCAACAATAAGTCTTACCGCAACGCTCTGAACTCTGCCGGCGGATAATCCTCTGCGGATTTTCTGAGAAACAAAGGGACTTAATTTATAACCGACAAGGCGGTCCAAAATTCTTCTCGCCTGCTGTGCATTGACTAAATCCATATCAATGCTGCGCGGGTTATCCATACCGTTTTTGATACCGCTCTTTGTAATTTCGTTAAATGTAACACGGTTTTTATCTTCAATATCCAATCCCAAAACCGTCGCAAGATGCCAGGAAATTGCTTCTCCCTCACGGTCGGGGTCGGTTGCGAGATAGACATAGTCGCTTTCGGCAACTGCTTTTTTCAATTCCTTTACAAGTGCCTCTTTACCCTTAATTGTGCTGTATTTCGGGGCAAAGTCGTTTTTTATGTCAACGCTCAGTCTTGCGGCAGGCAGGTCACGGACATGACCCATGGATGCCGTTACCGTATATCCCGAGCCTAAATATTTCTTTATTGTTTTTGCTTTTGCGGGGGACTCAACAATTACTAATTTTGACATTTATCATCTTCCATTCTGATTTATCTTGTATTTATTACCTGCAACTGAAACGAGATGTCCAGTAAGCTGCATATTTAAAAGTACAGTACTTAACAATGGTATCGGTATATTGAACTGCTCCGATATTTCGTCAACGCTTTTTTCTTCTGTACAATAGTTGAAGATTTCCGATTCCTGCTCGGAAAGCATTGATATATCCGGCAAAATTTCTTTTTTCTCGGGTTTTTCTGCCGGCTGTTTAACCTGTGCAAAGGGGTCATAAGCTAATTTTGTCGGCACATCATAAGGGTCGATAACTTTTTCGGGGATTTTATCTTCAATTGCTTTTGCATTAAAAAGACCTGAATATTTTTCCTCAAAATGCTTTGTAATATCCTTAGGCGAGAAAACAATTTTCGCACCGTTTTTTAAAAGCTTTTGAATACCGCCCTGATTTTCGGCGGTGAGGCTTCCCGGGATTGCGAAGAGCATCCTGTTCTGTGCCTTTGCGTGATTTGCAGTATTTAAAGCACCGCTTTTTTCACCTGCTTCAACAATTACGGTACCCTCGGACAAACCGGAAATAATACGGTTACGAATTAAAAAACTGCCGTAACGGGAGCTGGTATCAAGCGGATATTCTGTAACCACCGCACCGCCGTTACTGAGGATTTTTTTAAAAAGTGCTGTTTGATGCTTCATGGGTTTTGAAGAAAACCCGGTTCCTCTGACAAGCACGGTTTTGCCCTTTGCTTCGATTGCACCGAAATGCGCCGCAGTATCTATACCGAACGCACCGCCGCTGACTATTGTTATTCCCGATTTTGCAAGAGAATAACATAACCTTGAAGTGACATCAACACTATCCCCGGATGCCTGCCTTGTTCCGACAAATGATATGCAAAGGCTGTTGTTGAACACACCGACATCACCCATAACATAGAGAACAACCGGGCAATCATTTATGTTTTTCAGAAGCTTGGGAAAAATAAACTGATTTGCCGTAACAACACGGTAATTGTTACTTTCGGCTTCATCCACAACCCTTTGTGCCGCATTAATGCTGTACGCTTTTAACCGTTCGAGCTGTGACGGCTTGAATAGCTGTGAGCTTTCCCAAAAGTCACTGCCGGCTTCATAAAACAATTTTGCATCCTTTATCTGTGACAGAATGTGAAGTGTATTATTTCCGATGCCTATACCTCTTTGCAACCATACCCAGTATGCATTTTCGGAAATTGCCATTTAATTCACACTCCTCACAATATAATATATGTATAACAGAAAAATGTCAAGCACCGATATATTATTCGTTACCGGACTGCAAAAATGCTTCGGCTGACTGAGTGTCAGTTTCCTCTACACTTTTTAATCTTTTCCTTATTATGGAATTTCTGTTTTGTGCTTCGTCTAAGGTCTTGCCGGCATCGTCAATTTTCTTTCTTGCTTTTTCGAGAATTTCTCCGAATTTTTCATACTGAACCTTTGTAACGGATAAAAGCTTTCTTACTTCATTTGCTTTTTCGTTTATTGCAACCACCTTAAAGCCCATGGAAAGTGAAGTGAGAAGTGCCACTATTGTGGACGGACCGGCAATTAAAATATTGTATTCATTCTGGATTTTTTCGACGATACCTGTTCGGGAGGATGCGATTTCAGCATACAGACCTTCTGTTGCAAGGTACATTATTGCAAAAGGTGTCGTGTCGGGAATGTGGATATATTTTGACACATCCTTTGCTTCTGCCAGCACTCTTTTTTCAAGTGCATTGTGTGCATCCTTTAAGCCCTGAGTATCTGCATTTTCCGCCGCATCGCAAAGCCTTATATAATCCTCCATAGGGAACTTTGAATCAAGGGGAAGATAGATAATTTCACCGTTTTCACCGGACGGGATTTTTATTGCAAATTCTACAATTTCGCCGCCGGATGAGGGAGAATAATTTTTGACATACATATTGGGAATTGTTTGGTCAAGAATATTTTCAAGCTGAACCTCCGCCCATGTACCTCTCGCTTTAACATTAGTTAAAACCCTGTTTAATGCGGAAACATTTGTTGTAACTCCGCTTGAAAGCTCTTTGACCTCGCCCAAGGATTTATAAACATTTTCAAGCTGTTCCGATACTGTTTTGAATGAGGAATTGAGCCTTGTTGTGAGGGTAGATGTAAGTTTTTCATCAACGGTTTTCCTCATTTCGTCCTGCTTTTTTTCGTTGCTTTCACGGATAGCATCAAGGGAACGGGAAAAGGCAAGGTTTTGTTTTTCGTTCTGCTCATAATTTGCCTTTGTCATTTCACGGAGAATTTCCGACATTTCGGTAAGCTTTTTATCCGTTTCTTCACGCAGAGTTTTCTGAAAATTTCCGGTGTCGGTACGGCTTCTGCCGAACTCGTCCGCAATCATTCTTGCGGAGGTTTCCTGTCCGTTTTTTATAACGGATAACCGGCTGTCAATTTCTGTATTATCATTCTTCTTATTTAACAATTTCAAAGAAATTATTATAAGCACAACGACAAGAATAAGTATTATTATCAATAAAATATCGGTCATTGTTTTCACCTCAAAATACCACAAAAACATACAGGCTTTGACCCGTATGTTTTCTGCTTTTTATTTCCTGTTAATGTTTTTTCTGTCTTCAATAATTTTGCCGTCCTGTATTCTGAT
>JAZUIT010000340.1:0-2345 GCA_045642385.1 Acutalibacteraceae bacterium | reverse complement strand
ATTTTTTTAATAATTATGAATTATTGTTGTTTATTAATAAAATTTGTGTATTTGCTAATTAATTTATGTAAATAATAGCAATAAACAGAGCTGAAAAATTTGCTTTTTTCAGCTCTGTTTTTATCATCTGAACCAAATAGAAAAAGTATAAATTCTGTTATTTATTATAATAAAACGCTTTTTCTGTGTGATCTTTTATATTAAAAAAAGTTGCTCTCGATTATTTTATCACAGCAATCCGGGGAATACAGCCACCTGTCAATATGATTACAGGTATTAAAATCAATGTAATATTTCAATTCTGTATTTTTTGTCGGCTGAGGCGGTTGACTGTCAACAATAATCAGTTTAATTTTCATTTTGTCGGGCATAATGTTTTTTATATAGACGCTTGCGGTATTTCCGACATCCGCATCTGTTGTAATTTCCGCAAGTCCTGCGAGATTAGGTGCCAGTTCCACAAAAACGCCGAAGCTTTCAACTGAACGGATAATACCCGATACCGTTTCACCGATATTAAAATTTGCGGCATTTTCGTCCCAGGTGCCTAAAAGCTCCTTGTGGGTCAGCGTAATTCTTCCCGTTTCATCAACGGATTTTACAACAGCTTTAATATTCTGATTAATTTTAAATCTCGCACAAGGGTGAGGGATTCTGGAAACCGAAATGCTGTCAATGGGCAATAAAGCGGATATACCTGCGCCGATATCGGCAAATACTCCAAAGCTTTCAAAATGTGTAACAGTCGCATCAATTATATCACCGGGGATAAGCTGCAAAATAAAGTTATTTCTGTGTTCCTCCTGAACGGCTTTCCTGCTTAATATTGCCACGGTTTTTCCGTCAACAGTATCAAAGCCCGTTATTTTGCATAATACCGGCTTATTTACCCTCGAAATAATTGCAATATCCCGAACACTGCCTTCGGCGATACCCAATGCACCTTCATCACGGGGAATTATTCCGTCAATTGCTCCTAAATTTACATGGAGATTATGTTCTTTGTCACAGCGGGTTGCGATACCTTCAATAAACACTTCATTTTCAAAGGCTTCTTTTAAATTTTTTTCGGATGAAATTATATTTTGATTTTCAATTGTTTTTAATATTCGACCTTCGGGTAAAATTCTTCTCATCAGACTACCATTCCTTTCACAAAATATATATGCAAAAAATACGGTAATATGACGGGTGAAACTTGTTAAACGCATCAAATACACAAAACCACCGGCTGAATAAACAACCGGTGGCTTCAATTATTCTATTATGTATTCTATTATGAATTATCCTCTATGTTTGAACGCTGTGAACGGGCAATTTCAAGTTCTAAGTACATCTTATCACGGGTTTTCTTATCTATGTTATAGAAGAACATAGGTACCATTGAAAGCGCATCGAAAATAAGGTGAGGTCCGAAAGCAGTAAGGAACATTTTCCACTTTGTTTCGTCATTCTGAATTTTTCCTAATCCGCCTTCAAATCCTGCCCACTTTTCAAGTAACCATGCATTAACAAGTGAAAGCAAAGCGCTCTTAATCTTTTCGAAATATCCCTGTACCAATGTAATGGTAGCCTCAACACGATAACCGTTTTTCCACTCGCAGTAATCAAGAACCTCGAAAGAAATTTCCTGACCAACAAGCTTTCTTGAAGCAAAGAATACCATTTCAAAACAGTTACCCAGTGCAAATACAATTGTCATTGGAATTTTCTTCTTATAAAGTCCGTTCTTCATGCCGCCTATCGTACCCATCAGGAAGAAAAATCCTTCGGATATAAATACAGAACCACGGCACATTAGCCATAAAGCTTTGGTCGAGAATTTTTTCCTGAATTTGGTTGCTATCGGATAACTGGCGTAAGAAATAGGTGCTCCGGGAATACCGCCGATAGTTTTCATAAGGTTGAACTTAACAACATCAGTATAATAAAGTGACTGATTAGTACCGATATCAATACCGTCAACAAGTCCCGACAATGTATAAATCAACAACGGCTTGTTGGTAAATACTGCTTTCAAACTGTGTAGCGGTGTGGGTAGTTTTTCTGACTGAGGTACTCTTTCCTTACTTACGAATACCCATGCAATACCGGGAATCTGCATAATAAAGTAAATCGTTGTACGGAATATTACATAGAACTTAACAACCCTTGCGGTATATTCATTTTTAAACACGAAGTCCATACAAACCTGCATAATCTGCTGAGGTAATTTACTTATCAGGTCATCCACAAACTGTGCCGCCAAAACCAAAGAAGTACGCTCATCCGGGTTGGGTGTGAAAACTGTACCTAAATATCCGCCGCCGCTGCCGATCAATGCCGCAATAGTTTCCGAACAGAAG
>JAZUIT010000339.1:0-9813 GCA_045642385.1 Acutalibacteraceae bacterium | reverse complement strand
AAATATAATCTTCAAATGGGATATGCATTAGCTGTTGATGTATATCCTCTTTTTTTATTGTTAAGTGGGAGCCGAAATCTTCCAGCTCACTTATATCACCGGTTGCGGAAAAATCACCGAACAGTTTAATTTCGGAAATTTTGCCTTTTTGTACCGAATAGTGGGCGGTAATAAGACCGCAGGGGGAAGCCACGGTTTTTTCAATGGAAAATTCCGGATTTTCACCTATATTCCATTCCCATGTGCCGTATTTTTTCGTTTCTATTTCTGAAATGCTTTTTTTGTCAGCCTCAGAAATTTCGTAGGCGCAGCAGTCATCACGACCGGACAGATACTCATAAAGCATCTTCATAAATTCTTCAACGGTTGTTTCTTTTTTTAAATGCTCTGAAATGTTGGTAACTCTGCTTTTTACGGATGAAATGCCCTTTGATTGGAGCTTTAATTTATTGGGAGTGAGAATATTGTTTAAATCTGTAAGAACAGAGGAATAAAGCAGAGTTCCGTGTACTATACATCTATGAGAAAGACACGCCTGAGCGGTGCCGGAAATTTTTTTGCCGTCGATGAGGATATCGTTTCTGCCGGAAAATTCTGCATTAAGATTGAGGGAATTTAAAAAATCAATAACATTTGAAAGTCTTTCTTTTAAATTATTAAGATTATCTCCGTCAAATATATAAGTATAATTAATGTTTCCTAAATCGTGGAAAACAGCGCCGCCGCCGGTCAGCCTTCTTATAATGGGAATATTGTTTTTCTGAGTGTATTCAATATTAACTTCCCTGTATGCGTTTTGATTTCTGCCGATAATTACCGAGGGAGAATTTCGCCAGATAATAATGTAAGGCTCATTTTTGTGCAGTAAAAAATACTCCTCGCAGGCTAAATTGTAGGAGGGAGTGGTGCAGAAATTATATAAAATATTAGTTTTTTTCAAAATAAGTCACCTCTCTATCTATTTTATAAAAAATAATTACATTGTCAAGCAAATTTTACTTGTAATTATGTAAAATTTTTGATATAATATATATGTAAAAATAGGGATATATTGAATATGAGGTATGTGCGAAATATGATATATTTATTTTTAGCGGACGGATTTGAAGAAATTGAAGCTTTGACACCTGTCGATATGCTGAGGCGTGCAGGGGCAGATATTAAAACTGTTGCAGTAAAAGGTAGAAGCGCCACAGGTTCACACAATATTGAAGTTATCTGTGATATTTCTGTTGATGAAATTAAACTTGACGGTTCATTAGAAGCTGTAATCCTCCCCGGAGGAATGCCCGGCACATTAAATCTCGAAAAATCCGATAAAGTAATTGAAGCCGTTGAATACTGTGTAAACAATAATAAAACAGTTGCGGCTATTTGTGCTGCCCCTTCAATTTTAGGACATTTAGGGTTATTAAGGGGCAGGGAAGCTATTTGCTTCCCCGGATTTGAAAAAGATTTAACCGGTGCCAAAATTTCAGAAAAAGCAGTATGCTCCGACGGAAATATTATCACCGCAAAATCTATGGGCTATGCTGTGGAGTTTGCAGAAGCGTTGATTTCTGAACTTGTAAATCCTGAAAAAGCGAAAGAAATTTCGGAGTCCATACACTGATGCTTGATTTAAGACCGTATAAGCAGGCACTCAGAACCGAATGTATCGAAAAAAGAAAAAAGCTGTCACAATCCGAAAAGAAAGATTATGACATAAGAATTGCCAACAAGCTTTTTAATACATGGTGTTACCGGGAATGTGACAAAGTATTTGCTTATGCTTCAAAGGATATTGAGGTTGATACTTTTGAAATTATTGAAAAAGCACTAAAATCCGGAAAAAAGGTTGCACTGCCTTACTGTGTCAGCGGTACAAGAAATATGGAGTTTTATTATATCAATTCTCTGTCGGATTTAAAGGTTGGCAGCTATTGTGTTATGGAACCTGACATTAATGTGTGCGAAAAAGCCGTTGCCGATAAAAATTCAATATGTATTGTTCCGGCACTGTCCTTTGATTTAAAAGGATACAGATTGGGCTACGGCGGCGGATACTATGATAGGTTTTTAAAAAATTTCCCCGGAATAACTTTGGGAATTTGTTACGATATATGTATAAAAAATGAGGGTCTGTTGTACGGAAAATATGACAGAACCGTAAAATATGTTATTACCGAAAACAGATTTATTTCTGCTGAAAAATAAAACTACAACCGGAGGTTGAAAATGGATAAATTTGATGATAAGGATGGAATTAATCCGCTTGATGAAATTGATTTTGAGGCACTTTTAGCTGACGATGATGCACCGAAAACTCAAAAGCAGGATGATGAATTAAAGCCGATGGAAAGCTTTGAAGAATCCGACGATGCTCAATATTCCGTCGACCGTACTCAGAAAGTTAAGGATTTTATCAAAAATATGGGTACGATTGAAGATGATACCTATATTGATTATGATGATGAATCTACCCCGGAGTATAAGGGTGAGGTTTATTTTGCCAACGCTCCCCGTACTCATAAAACCGATGAAGGTGAATCAGTTTCCCTTAAAAAGAAAATGAGTAAGGGAAAGAAAAGAGCGCTGATTTCCGGTGCCGTTACAAGTATTTCGGCTTTGGTTGTATTCGGAATAATAATTTTTGCAACTGCATTCTTTTCAATAACCGGTATAAGATGTGTAAACGATATTTTAGCTCTTAACAGAAGTGATGAAGAGGTTGCCGTAACTGTCCCCAATTCTGCAAGTTGTTATAATATTATTTCTCTGCTGAAAGATAATGATCTTATTACTAATCAAACTTTCTGTGAGCTTTTTGCAAGTATAAGGCATCTGGATACGGATGAATATATGAGCGGTGTATATTATATGAAAGCCAGCATGGGACTTGAAGGAATGCTAAATCTTGCAAAGGCGGCACCTGAGCAGGCGGAAACCGTTACAATTTCTATTCCTGAGGGTTATACAATTTATCAGATTTTCCAAAAGTTGGAAAATAACGATGTTTGCGATGCTTCACAGCTTTATGATACGCTTGAAAAAATATCCTTTGAGTACGGTTTTATTGATGAAATGGATACAACGAAGGAAAAATATCAGAAGCTTGAGGGTTACTTTTTCCCCGATACCTACGATTTCTTTGTAGGTGAAAATCCCAGCAGTGTTATTAAAAAATTCTTAAATAACTTTGAAAGCAAGTGGAAGAAAAAGTATGATGTTCAGGCTAAGAAATTGGGCTATACGACAGACCAGATTGTAACAATTGCTTCAATAATACAGCGTGAAGCGGCTGATGCCGAACAGATGAAGCAGATAGCATCTGTACTTGAAAACAGATTAAATAATATTGCAAGCTATCCGAGGCTTGAATGTGACTCCACAAGTCAGTATATAACGGATTATGTGAAGCCGGTTATAGGTGAAAAGGAAAGCGATAAATATATTTCTCTTTATGATACCTATGATTGCAGAGGACTTCCCGTCGGTGCTATATGTAACCCCGGTGTGGATGCTATTGAAGCGGCACTGTTCCCGGAGGACTCGGATAATTACTACTTTATGCACGATAATTCGGGTAATATTTATCTTGCGGAAACCTTTGCGGAGCATGAAGAAAATAACCAGGAGGTATTGCTGAATAACGCAGCACACTGATATTTTGAGTAATAAAGCAGAATTATTGTCACCGGCAGGCGATACGGAAAGATTTGAATATGCTCTGAATTTCGGAGCAGACGCAATATATTTGGGCGGTACGGCTTTCGGAATGAGAGCAGGACCTAAAAATTTTAATATGGATGAGCTGAAAAATGCGGTAACAAAAGCTCACGATAAAGGTGTAAAGGTTTATCTTACCTGCAACACTACACCTCGTTGCAGTGAGTTGCCTTATTTACCCGATTTTTTGAGAGCTGCCGCCGATACGGGTGTCGATGCATTTATCATAACCGATATAGGTGTTATGATGTTAGCCCGTGAGGTTGCGCCTCAGGTTGAAATTCATATCTCAACCCAGGCAGGTGTGGTGAATTATATGTCCGCTAACCAGCTTTATAAAATGGGTGCAAAAAGGGTTGTCCTTGCAAGGGAATTATCCTTTGAGGATATTAAGGCTATCAGGGAAAACACCCCCGATGATTTGGAAATTGAAGCTTTTGTACACGGTGCTATGTGTATGTCCTTTTCGGGAAGATGCCTGCTTTCAAATTATCTTACAGGCAGAGATGCCAACAGGGGAGAGTGCGCTCAGCCTTGCAGGTGGAAATATACTTTAAATGAAGAAACCCGTCCGGGACAGTATTTCCCTGTTTCTGAGGATGAAGACGGTACATATATTATGAATTCTCGGGATATGTGTATGATAGAACATATTCCGAAGCTTGTGGATGCAGGTATTTCCAGCTTTAAAATAGAGGGCAGAGCGAAGTCCGCATATTATACCGCCGTTGTTACCAATGCATACAGAGCGGCTATTGATGAATATTATAATAATCCGTCGCCTGATTTTAAGCCGTCACAGTGGATAATTGATGAAATGACAAAAATCAGCTACCGTGAATACTGTACGGGATTTTATTTCGGTCATCCCAATGACAATGCGCAGATTTTTTATGACGGAATTTATAAAAGAGAATGGTTTGTGGCAGGGCTTGTTGACGGCTCTGACGGTGAATATATTTTCGGTGAGCAGAGGAATAAGTTCTTTGAGGGTGATGTTCTTGAAGTTTTACAGAAAGGCAAGCCGCCCATAGAAGTTACGGTTACCGGATTGTGTGATGAAAAAGGTGAGAATATCGAAAGTACACCGCACCCCATGATGAAATTTAAATTTAAATGCTCTTATCAAATTGAGAGCGGTTCGTTATTAAGAAAAAAGGTTTGATTATAACAAGGTTTGAAACAAAGTGTAAACTTTGAAAAACTACGGTTGCGGATACCATCATTTTTGGTGTCATCAATATTATTAAACTGAAAGGTTGTTGTGTGATTATGAAAAAAATAATAAGTGCAGTTCTCGTCTGTTTGATGTGTGTTTCCTTTATGTCTGTTGCATTTGCGGCGGGGGTGTCTGATTATTCATACACACTTTATGATAATAACAAGGCTGTCCGTATCACAAATTATAAGGGTACGGGTACGGCGGTTGTAGTTCCCGAAAAGATAAATAACATACCTGTTAAATCAATAGGTGAGGGTGCATTTATGTACAACGAGAAAATCACCTCCGTAAAGCTTGCTTCCGGTATTACAACAGTCAGCAAAAATGCTTTTGCCTACTGTAAAAAGCTCGGTACGGTTACTTTATCAAAGGCTACTACTTGGCTCGGCGAAAATGCTTTCTATGATTGTACTGCACTTAAAACAATAAGCAACGGTGACAATATTGAGAGCATCGGCGCCTGCGCACTTGATGCCACAGCTTTTTTGGGTAATAAAACCGGTGTTGTTTATTTAGGTAAGGCTCTGTATAAATACAGAGGAACTATGCCGGAAAACTATACTCTCAACATAAAGAGCGGTACAAAATCCGTAAGTCAGAACGCCTGCACAGGTTTAGCAAATCTTACTAAGGTTGTAATTCCGTCAAGCCTTACAGAGATTGCTCCCATGGCATTTTTGAGCTGTACATCTTTAAAGGGTATTATTGTTCCTGCTACCGTTGTGGAGCTGGGAGCTCGGTGCTTGGGTTATAATAGAGTCAGCAGCGGCGGCACATACAAGTTTGTCCCGGTTGACGGTTTTACAATTTATACCCCGAAAAATTCAAAAGCATATACTTATGCCGTTAATAATAAAATGACAGCTTGTCAGGTTTCATTCGGATTCGGTTCAACTGCAACAGTAGACGAAAATGAAAAAATAACCCTGAATGCCACAATAACTTCAAATAATTCAACTGCAAAGCTTACCTGGTCTACATCCGATAAAAGTGTTGCAACCGTTAGTGCAAACGGTGTGGTTACCGGTGTTAAGGCAGGTACGGCTGTTATTACCTGTAAAACAAAAGAAGGCTTGTATTCTTCAAAATGTACCGTAACCGTTCAAAAAGTCGAACAGCCCGTAAAGCTGACTGTCGATAAAAAAGCGACTATGTCAAGTGACGGTAAGGCTACTAAGACTGTCGGCACAACAAAAACAACGGTTGTTATTCCGAAAATCGCATCGGTAGGTTTTGATATTTCAAGATATGCCTATGACGGCAATGTAAAAACACCTGCAATTGTTGTTATGGATTCAAAGGGTAATGAGCTTGTAAGCGGAACGGATTTCACAGTTAAATACCAATCCGGCAGAAAGAATGTGGGCAGGTACAAAGTACTTGTAAAATTCACAGGTAAATACCGTGGGATGAAGATACTCACATTTAAGATTTCACCTGCCGGTACAAAAATCAGCAGCATAACACCCGCTACGGGAGGATTTTCCGTTAGTTGGAATGAGAATAAGGCACAGACAACAGGATATCAGATTCAATATTCAGAATCAAAAACATTTGATTCGGTAAATACGGTCACAGTTAAAAATTCCGTTACTTCAAAGAATGTAACCGGGTTGAAAAGCGGTACAACATATTATGTAAGAGTACGCACATATAAGACTGTTTTGTTTTCCGATTATCATTCGTTGTGGTCAGAAGTAAAGACCGTTAAGACAAAATAACATAGATTATATTTTAGTATTATAAAAAAATAAAAAAATATAAAAAAACTTTAATTTTAGTATTGACATTTAAGTGCGCTTCTGTTATAATGTTCAATGTTCTCAGGCGAGAGTGGCGGAATCGGCAGGCGCGCACTTTTGAGGGGCGTGTGGTAATCCCGTACGGGTTCAAGTCCCGTCTCTCGCACCAGCAGGTTTTTTAAAACCTGCTTTTTTTATTTTCAACTGAAAAAACGGCTGTAAAAAACTTTGTGTGTTTTACAGCCGTTTCAAATGTATGGGTACGGATTATTTTTATACTTAATTGTTTTCCACCCACTCAAAATTTTCTTTTCCTGCGCCTAATTCAAAATGATATTTAACAATTCCTATGTCGGTTTTACTGTATGGACCGAAAAGTGCTTTTGCACGGACACCTCTTTCACCGACCTGCTCAAAATAAAATCTCTGCTGATTAATAGCAGTAGGTGCAAGAACGGCAGCATCCATACCTTTTATGAACCACTCAGGTGTATTTTCTGTGATTTTTGCAAGCTTTTCGATAGGCTTTGATTTATGGGGTACGCCCTGATTTTCGCCGTATCCCAAAGCAATTACATCATGCAATTTCATATTGTCGGGAGTTTTCACGGGAATTGCTTTTTTCTCAAAAGTAACCGCAGCCCAGCAGGTATTAAGTCCCAAGCTTTGAGCAAGCAGAACAAGCCTTTCCCCATAATAACCGATTTTTTCATCATCATTTTTTGAACCGAAAAGTAAAAAGAAATTGCGACAGCCGGAGAAGCTTCCGTAATTAGGCTGATTTGCCTTGAACACATTCGGATTATCAAGACACAGATAAAATTTTAAATTACTTTCTTTATTTATTTTTTCAATTTCTTCCTGAAGCTTTTCTGCTTTTTCAGCTTCAATTTTTCTGTCCGTGTATTTCCTTACCGAATGTCTTGAACGCATTATCTCTAAACTGTTCATATTATTCACCCTTATAAATTATATCACATACTGAAAATATTATCAATAAATTCACAAAAATATAATAAATAATTAATTGAAAAAAGAATTAATCTGTGGTAACATTGACTTGTATGAATATCTGTACAGAGAGGAAAATTTTGATGAAGAAATCGCAAATTATTATGGTTGTTCTTGCAACTTTGGCTATTGTATTTACATTTGCAGCTTGTAAAAAATCTTCAAAAGATGATAAGCTTGTTACGGATGCAAACGGTGTTGCCGTTACGGATGAGGAGGGTAATACCGCTTACTATGCAGTAACTGATTCAAAGGGAAGAGATTATAAGGACAAGGACGGTAGTCGGATTGCAGCTGTCGTTACGGATGCTGACGGTGAACCCTTTACAGATGAGGACGGCAAGTTCATTTATTCCGCAGTTACCAAAGTTAAAGTAACCGAAGAAGACGGTAAAATTGTCGTTGCAACTAAAAAAGACGGTTCCCCTGTATATGAGCTTGTTACTGACAAGCACGGTAATATAAAATACACGAGTGTAACGAATAAATACGGTGAAAAGGTGTTTGAAAACGGTACGTACCGAAACGGTGACAGTGCGGTTATAACAAAAGCTGAGAAAAGTACAAAAAAAAGAACTACAAAAAAGCACACTGTTAAGCATGACGGTACTTCTTCTAAAACAACAAAAAAAGTAACAAAAATACCTACAACCGCTTTGCAAACCACTACTGCCGCACAGAAAATATTTTATACGGCAAGTGAGGTTTATTCATTCGGATACGGAAGTACGGGTGATGACAAATTTGCGGATGTTGTTGCAACCTCCGACGGCGGTTATGTGGCAATAGCTATGGGTTCTGTTGATAACGGGGATTTTTCTCCCGTACAGGGAAAAGGTGCAAGACCGAATTACAATACGGTTATAAAGTTTAATTCGCAGGGTAAAGCTATATGGAAAACTCATATCTACGGAAATAAAGGTATTGATTTAAAGCAGGTAGCGGTTTTGAATGACGGAAGTGTAGTTGCGGTCGGTTCAACTCAGTCAACAGATTTGGGTGTACCCGCATTAGGTTTGCTTGACGGCTATATTGTAAAACTTTCGTCAAAAGGAAATATTGTTTTTTCAAAGCTTATCGGAGGCACAAACCACGAATACGCTGAATGTGTATGTGCAACCCCTGACGGAGGTTTTATAATAGGCGGAAAAACTTTATCTGTGAACGGAAGCTTTAAAAACTATGCCAAAGAAGATGGCGGCGCTTTCATTATGAAGTTTACAGGAAACGGATATAATTCATGGACGCACATTTACGGCGGTGAAAAATCAGATCTGTTTTGTGATATTTCCGTCAATTCCGATGGTGCTGTTTTTGCATTGTGTCAAACATATTCCTCTATGGGTGATTTCGGCGGTTTAGGATTAATGGGAAAGCTTGACACAGTCATTTTTAAATTTGATAAGAACGGCGGTTTAAGCTGGAAAAAACCATATACAAGTTCAGGTGAAGACCGATTCACTACTATCACCGCAACAAAAGACGGCGGTTGCGTTGTTGGCGGAGGATTCAATGTTAAGGATTTTTCTGACGGAAATTTAAAAAAATTTCACAATGCCGGTGGCTTTGATGCTGTTATTTTCAAGCTTAAATCCGACGGTTCTATAGCGTGGGAAAAGAATTTAAGCGGTTTCCTGAATGAGCAGATTTTGAGTGTGGAAAACTACGGAAGAGGATATATTGCCGCGGGTATTTCGGCTTCGAATAACAGAGATTTTGACGGAATTAAGAATAAGGGTGATTACGATATATTCTTATGGTATATTGACGGTAACGGAAATACAAAGATGCTTGATTCTTTTGCAGGTACCGACAATGACACCGTAAGCAGTATTTGTGTTTTAAAGGACAACACAATTGTTATATGCGGTCATACAAAGTCAACAGACGGTGATTTTTCAAAGATGAAACGCGTTCCGGGAGATATATCCATTATTGCTTTTTTGGCAAAGCTTAAAATCAGTTAAGCAATTATAATATAGTAACTCTTATTTTTCGGCGTTTTTTGTATATTTTTACAAAAATGAATTTTCACATCACTTTTTTTCCAAATTGCTTGCATATTTTTGACAAAAAGGATAAAATATTACTGGTAAATTAATTAATTATTTTTTGGAGGTAATTACCATG
>JAZUIT010000338.1:0-3327 GCA_045642385.1 Acutalibacteraceae bacterium | reverse complement strand
GGAAAAAATTCATCCACATATTCGCCGGAAATTGCACCGTTTCGCACTTCAAGCACATAGCACTCCCCTATGTACGCATCCAACGGCACTTCAAGCATACCCTTACCATCCTCTATAAAATGCAGAGGTGCATCCGTATGTGTTCCGTTATGAACGCAGGAAAAAAGTGTGGACAGATTACATCCGTCACCGTTTTCGATACTTAAAATTCTTTCACTTTCGGGCTTCGGGTCATTACCATAAACGGGAGCTTCGAGAACATCCTGCGTAATGTCGATAATTTTCATACCTTACTCCTTGTTCGCCTGCTGTTTCAGGTAAGCATTAATAAAGCCGTCAAGCTCACCGTCCATAACAGACTGAATATTACCTACCTCAAAACCGGTTCTGTGGTCCTTTGCGAGAGTGTAGGGCATAAATACATAGGAACGAATCTGACTGCCCCAGCCGATTTCCTTCTGGTCGCCCTTAATATCTTCGATTTTATCAAGGTGTTCTCTTTCTTTGATTTCAATAAGCTTGGATTTGAGCATTCTCATAGCAACCTCACGGTTCTGATGCTGGCTTCTTTCAACCTGACAGGAAACTACAATACCCGTGGGAATATGAGTGATTCTGATAGCGGAGGAAGTTTTATTAACCTTCTGTCCGCCTGCACCGGAGGCTCTGTATGCGTCAATTTTAAGGTCTTCCGGATTGATTTCAACCTCTATGCTGTCATCAATTTCCGGCATAACTTCAAGGGATGCAAAGGAAGTGTGTCTTCTTCCCGATGAATCAAAGGGTGAAACTCTGACAAGTCTGTGAACACCCATTTCGCTCTTTAAAAATCCGTAAGCATTTTCACCCTCGAAAAGCAGTACAGCGGATTTAAGTCCGGCTTCATCACCGTCAAGGAAATCAAGTGTGCTGACCTTGTAATCGTGCTGTTCGCCCCATCTTGTGTACATACGCACAAGCATTTCATTCCAGTCCTGTGCTTCCGTTCCGCCTGCACCTGCGTGGAATGTCAAAATCGCATTTTTGCTGTCATATTCACCGGAAAGCAGAGTTGTAAGAGTAAGATTATCAAGCTCAGTGACAAATTCATCCACACCCTGTCTGCACTCGTCAAACATACCGAGGTCTTCTTCCTCGTCAGCCATTTCGATAAGTGTGAGCAAATCCTCAAAGCTCGAGAAAAGGGAATTATACTTTCCTATTTTGTTTTTCATTCCGCTGATTTTCTTCAAGGTTTTCTGTGAATTTTCAATATCATTCCAGAATGCTTCGTCAGCAGTAAGCTTTTCAAGCTCTGCTACTTCTTCCTGCAATTTTTCAATTGCCATAGCATCCTTTAAATTTTTCAAGCTTTCTTCATGATTTAATAATTCAAGCCGTAATTCTTCGAACTGTACCAATTCTATCACCAAATCCTTTCAACCAAAAATATTATACAGTATTTTTTAAAATATGTAAAGTAATTTTTACTTATGCTTCATTGACATTGACCCGATTGTATAATATAATATTATCATTGGTTAAATATTACTTGGAGGTGTTTAATATGGTTAGAGCAATTGTCGGCGCTAACTGGGGTGATGAAGGTAAAGGCAAAATTACGGATATGTTTGCAGGTGATGCAGATATAGTTATCCGCTTTCAGGGCGGTGCCAATGCCGGTCATACAATTATCAACGAATACGGAAAATTAGCTTTGCATCTTCTTCCGTCAGGTATATGCCGTCCCAATACTGTCAATATTATCGGTAACGGCGTTGCATTTGACATTGAGAAATTTGCAAAAGAGCTTCAATCAGTTATAGATTCAGGCGTTCCGAAGCCGAAGATGATGGTTTCCGAGCGTGCACAGATGCTTATGCCCTATCATGTTTTGCTTGATACTTACGAGGAAGAGCGTCTTGCCGATCGTCAGTTCGGTTCAACAAAATCCGGTATTGTTCCTTTCTATTCGGACAAGTATGCAAAAACCGGCTTCCAGGTGTGTGATTTATTCGAGCCTGAGTATCTTCGTGAAAAGTTGGAATCCGTTTGCGAGGTAAAAAATCTCCTTTTAGAGCATGTTTATCATAAGCCCCTGCTCAATCCCGATGAGCTTTTCGATAAGCTTATGGAATATAAGGAAATTATCGCACCTTATGTTGCGGACACAGCCGCTTTCATCAGAAAAGCCATAAAAGAGGGCAAAAACATTTTGCTTGAAGGTCAGTTAGGTTCTTTAAAAGACCCTGACTTCGGTATCTATCCTATGGTAACATCTTCCTCAACTCTTGCAGGCTACGGTGCAGTTGGTGCAGGTATTCCGGCTTATGAAATCAAGGATATTGTTACAGTTACAAAGGCATATTCAAGTGCAGTAGGTGCAGGTGAATTTGTAAGTGAAATTTTCGGCGAAGAAGCCGAAAAAATGCGTAATCACGGCGGTGATGCCGGTGAATACGGTGCAACCACAGGCAGACCGAGAAGAATGGGATGGTTTGACTGCGTTGCCACAAGATACGGTTGTGAGGTTCAGGGTGCCACACAGGTAGTATTGACAGCACTTGACTGTTTATCATATCTTGACGAAATTAAGCTTTGTGTCGGTTATGAAATTGACGGCGAAATCGTAAAAGACTTCCCCGTAACACATAAATTAAAGAAAGCAAAGCCGGTTCTTCATACTATGCCCGGCTTTAAGTGTGATATTACAGGCATCAGAAAATTTGAAGATTTACCCAAGGAAGCTCAGGACTATGTTCTGTTTATTGAAAAAGAACTCGGCTTCCCCATTACTATGGTATCAAACGGTCCCAAGCGTGAAGATATAATTTTCAGAAATAAATAACGGAGGAATAATTACTATGGAAAAAGCAGTACGCCCGGAATCAATGGCTCGTATAACAACAACTGCACTTGCAGAAGCTTTCATTGACGAGCAGATTAAGGAAATCAAGGCACAGGTAGGCGACAAAAAAGTTCTTCTCGCTCTTTCGGGCGGTGTTGATTCTTCAGTAGTAGCCGCTTTGTTAATAAAGGCAATCGGAAATCAGTTGATTTGCGTTCACGTGAACCACGGCTTACTCCGTAAGGGTGAACCCGAACAGGTGGTTGAGGTTTTCAGAAACCAGATGAAAGCCAACCTTGTATATGTTGATGCAACCGACCGCTTCTTGGGCAAGCTCGCAGGTGTTGACGAACCTGAAAAGAAAAGAAAAATCACCGGCGAAGAATTTATCAGAGTATTTGAAGAAGAAGCAAGACAGCTTCCCGATGTTGACTCCCGCGCACAGGGTACAATTTATCCCGACATTTTGGATAGTGACGGCGTTAAGGCTCACCACAATG